>CAYMDB010000011.1:0-20177 GCA_964388865.1 uncultured Flavobacteriaceae bacterium | reverse complement strand
GACATTACTTTAAGTCCATCGGCAAATGTAATTTTAATGTCGAATAACAATCTCATTGTTTCCATATTAGACGCAGATGTAGACACCGATAATGACGGCGTGCCTGATGCTATTGACGCGTGTCCCAACCTTGCTGGTGATGCCGCTAATAATGGCTGTCCGTTTTTAGGCTTTTTGATTAATGAAGTCTTATACGATCCTGCGGCCGGAATAGAGGGTGATGCAAATGGGGATGGAACGCGTGAAGCCCAAGAAGATGAATTTATAGAGTTTTATAACTCAACAGCTAACAGTATAGATCTCAGTGGCTATACAATTTCAGATGCCGATATGCTTAGACATACATTTCCAACAGGAACCATAGTGCCTTCTAATGGAACTCTTATCGTATTTGGAGGTGGAAATCCTACAGGTAGTTTTGGAGGCGCACTAGTGCAAACGGCTTCTGAAGGCCGACTTAACTTGAATAATGCTGGGGATTTTGTGACTGTACGAGATGCGCAGAATAATACAATCCTTACGTTTGATATAACACCATTAGACGATAATCCTAACGAATCGTATACCAGAAATCCAGATTTATCTGGAGATTTTGAATTGCACTCGTCCATAGCAGAAGCTAACAATGCCATATTTTCGCCTGGTACAAAATTAGACGGTAGTTCATTTTAATACAATAAATAATAAATGGATTTACTTGGCCCTATTTTATCGCTTCTATTTATTATTATAGTGGCGCGGTTATTACTAAAAAAATACCACCCACAAGCCGTCTTGCTTGTGGCAGGGCTTATTATGTTGTCAGTTTCTTTGGTCTTAAAAAATGATTTGCCCATTTTAAAAAGTCCAACAGGATTTTCAGGATTTGACTTATTTAAGTTAATAAAAGAATCCTTCAGCAAAACCAATGCTGGTGTTGGTCTAATGATAATGGCTATTGGTGGTTTTGTGGCATATGTAGATAAAATTGGTGCTTCAAAAGCTCTAGTTTATGTGGCGATGAAGCCCTTAAAATTATTTAAATCTCGACCTTATATTGCAGCATCTTTGGTAATTCCCATAGGCCAAACCTTATTTATTGCTATTCCATCTGCAGCTGGCTTGTCGCTTCTTTTAATGGCGTCATTGTTTCCAATATTAACCAATCTAGGGGTTAGCAAATTATCCGCTGCGTCTGTCATAACAGGTACAACAGCTTTTGGTATGGGCCCGGCATCAGCGATTACAGCTAGCGCAAGTAGTATTGTTGGTGTAGAGTCTATTAATTATTTTGTAAATCATCAAATTATGATTGCGATACCGTTGAGTATCGTTATGATGATTACCTATTATTTAGTCAATAGATACTATGATAATAAGAACAATTTTGAAACTTCAAAAGTAAAACGTAAAGAAGCCGTCGTAGAAGCACCCTTGATTTATGCTATTATTCCTGTTTTGCCTATTGTATTACTAATTGTTTTTTCTGAATTATTACAAATCTTTTCAACACCTATTTCCTTAGATACCACGACGGCAATGATCATTAGTTTGTTTATAGCATTGGTTTTTGAGCTCATAAGAACAAAAAGTATCAAAAAAGTATTTGAGTCGCTTAAAATATTTTGGGATGGTATGGGAAATATTTTTAAAACCGTTGTGACCTTAATTATTGCCGCTGATATTTTTGCCAAAGGCCTAATAAGCCTTGGTTTTATAGAAGGGCTGCTAGCACTAACTCAAAATTTAGGACTTAATGCTATTGGCATTAGCATTGTAATGTCGGTTATGATTTTCTTAGCTTCTATGCTAATGGGTAGTGGTAACGCTTCATTTTTTGCCTTTGGCCCACTCGTACCTCAAATATCAAAATCATTAGGTGTAGATAGTATATCCATGATATTACCGATGCAATTTTCAGCATCCATGGGCAGAACCGTATCGCCTGTTGCTGGGGTAATCATTGCTGTTTCTGAAATTGCAGGGGTATCAACGCTTCAAATAGTTAAACGGAATTTAATTCCACTGGGTGTGGCCTTAATTACCATGCTCACCGTTCATTTTATATAAAATTATGCTCAAACTATTAAAAAATATAACGGTATATGCGCCTAAGGCTTTAGGGGTAAAAGATATGCTTATTGCAAATGACAAAATTTTCGCTATTGAGGATAATTTAGATCACTTTGCCTCTGTAAGTCAGGTGTTTGATTTTTCAGACCAGATTGTCACACCGGGCCTTATAGATCAACATATTCATATCGCAGGCGCTGGCGGCACCAACGGTTTCTCTACCATGACGCCAGAAGTAACCTTAAGCGAGCTTATTGCTTGCGGCACTACTACGGTGGTGGGATTATTAGGTACCGATGGAAAAAATAGAAATATAAGAACGCTGTATGCTAAAGCTAAAGCCTTAGACCAAGAGGGAATTAGTGCCTATATGTATTGTGGCTATTACGGTATTGATTCGGTTACCATTACCGATAGCATTCAAGGTGATATGATTTATATCGATAAGGTGCTAGGTTGTAAAATTGCTATTAGTGATATTAGGTCTTCATATCCTACAGCCTTAGAATTACTTAGAAAAGTGTCTGAAGTAAGAGTTGGTGGCGGCCTAGCTAATAAAAAAGGTATTTTACATATTCACTTGGGCAACTTAGACTCAAAATTAGAGGTTTTGTTTGAATTGGTCAACAAATACCAATTCCCTATCGAGCACATTTCACCAACCCATGTAGGACGCACAAAAGCACTTTTTGAGCAAGCCATTGAATTCGCGAAACTTGGAGGTACTATAGATATTACCACTGGGGCTTCTAAATTTACAGAGCCACATGAGGCTGTGCTTTATGGCATAGAAAAGGGGGCATCTATAGATAACATGACTTTCAGTACAGACGGACATGCGGGTCTTAAAAAAGTGGATGCAAACGGAAAAATCATTGGTGCCAAAAATGCACCCGTAGACCAAAACTTGGCTGAGGTGGTGCAACTCATTAAAAAAGGAGGACTTGCTATTGAAGAGGCTTTTAAACTTATTACCACCAACCCAGCACGAAATCTGGGATTAGAACACAAAGGAAAAGTAGCCGTAGGTTGTGATGCTGATCTTTGCGTGTTTAATCAAAATCTAGATCTAACCAATGTGTTTGCCAGAGGACAACACATGATGAAAGACAAACAAATAATAGTTAAAGGAACATTTGAATTATCATCATAAGCCAAAATATATGAAGCCATTACAACTAATAATCCACTGTTTTGTTGTGCTTTTAGCATATCAAATACACGCACAAGACGTAAAGCTAAGCTCTTACGAATTTGGCGAAGGGTTAAATTTCACCACAGGGGAAGGCCATGAGTTAAAACTACGAAGTTACTTTCAACCGTATTTTGAAACCAAGCAATACACCGAAGGAGACTTAAATTCTGCAAACCGTTTTAGAATGCGTAGAGCACGATTTAGAATCGATGGTGAAACGAGCAATAAGCGTTTTAGCTACAGGTTTCAGTTTGACCTCACTGGTAATGGAGAATTTGAGGAGCAAGAAGGTGTTTTTTTATTAGACGCTTTAATACGTTACGAGCTAACCAAAAGCGTTAGATTGTCTTTTGGTCAGCGTGCTACTTATACAGACAACAGGGAACTTTTTATGAGTTCTAGTGCGTTGCAATTGGTTGAGAGAAGTAGAGTCACTTCTGCCTTTGCCTCTATCAGAGAATTTGGACTTTTTATTGATGGCAGATTTAAAACAGGTCGAGGCTCTTATATTAAACCCTATTTTGTTTTAACTAATGGGGATGGCGGAAATGTTTTTAATCGAGATTTTGGTGGTCTAAAGATAGGCGGACGTTTAGATTACTTACCCTTTGGTACCTTTATCAACTTCGGTCAGTTTAGACAAGCAGACGTTATGAGAGAACTCACCCCGAAACTTGTTGTTGGTGCTAATTTTAGTCATAATAACGGTATGAGTAGTAGAAGAGGTCGGGTTAGTGGGTCTATTTTGTATTTAAATGATAATGATGAAGAATCTCTGCCTGATTACACCAAATATGGTATCGATTTTTTGTTTAAGTACCGGGGTTTTTCTGCACTAGGAGAGTTTGTTAAAACTACAGCTAGTGTCCCAGAAGATATAACCCAACGTGTAAGAAATGATGGTTCTGTGTCAACGGCATTTTTAGTAGATGGCATTCAAGATGTAGAAAATTATGTAAAAGGTAGAATGATGCTAGGTGAAGGTTACAACCTGCAAATGGGCTATATATTTAAAAGCGGCTACTCTGTAGATGCTAGGTATACGCATTTAAAAGCAGATGATAATTCGTTCTTAAATAATGCGACGTTCTATAATAGACCAAATTATTACACCATAGGTTTTAGTAAATATTTGGCAAGAAATTACGGTGCTAAAATTCAAACCTCATTGACCTATGTAGATGGCAATGGTATTAACGATAATAACGGTAACCTTAATGAGGGTAACGAATGGCTCGCTAGAGTTATGCTAACATTTTCCTTGTAATGATGAAGAACTTCATATATACAATTACGGCTTTGTTGACGGTAAACATCGCATTTGCGCAACTTAATCCTGAACCAAAAAAAGTCACAAAATTATTCTTTCCTGAAGATGAAAGTGTAGAAAACGTGACTCCTGCTTTAAAGAAAAAAAGAGGATTTACAGATTACGATGAATTAATTTCGTTTTTAAAGGAACAACAGAATCAGCATTCAGATTTAGTAAGTATTGATTACATCGGTAAAAGTCAAAAAGGCTATGACATTCCTATTGTGTATATTAAAAGTAATCAAGGCTCTAAGAATAAACTAAAAGTATGGTATCAGGGTGCTCTGCACGGTAACGAAATGGCAACTACCGAGAGCATGCTGTATATAATTTACAAACTTTTAAACGATGATTCCCTTCAATACTTGTATGATAAGCTTGATTTAGCCATTGTGCCTATGGCTAATATTGATGGCTATTTAAAATCAGATCGCTATTCTGCCAATGGCATCGATTTAAATAGAGACCAAACCAAACTAATGGCACCAGAAACCTTGGTGCTTAAACAAAGGTTTAGTGACTATGCTCCTGAGGTGGCTTTAGATTTTCATGAATACAATCCGTATCGAAGAGATTTTGCTAAAATGGGTGACTTTGGAATAACTTCGGCTTATGATGCCATGTTCCTTTACAGTAGCAATCTTAATGTGCCAGAAAACATCAGGTCGCTTACAGACACCTTATTTGTGGATGACGCGAGAGCTGCACTCGATGAGCACAAGTATAGACACGAAGACTACATGTCTACAGGCGATTATTTTGGTGAAATTCACTTTAATAAAGGAGGCAGCAGTGCTAGATCGAGTGCAAACTCCTATGCTTTGGCAAATTCTATTTCGTCTGTGATTGAAGTTAGGGGAATTAGATTGGGTAGAACATCATTTAAACGACGTATAAATATCACATATACTATAGGAATATCATTTTTAAAGACGGCCTCTGAGCATGTGGATCTAGTAAAACAAACGCTCAAAGAAGCACAATCAATGCGGCAAAAGATAGCCGTAAAAACGGCAAAACGAGTGTATGAAGACACCATTAAGGTTATAGATTTAGATAGTTACAAGCTAATAGACCTTCCGGTAACCATTAGAGATGCAAAAGGGGCAACGGCTACACTCACTAGAAAACAACCTGAAGCTTATATACTATCTAAAGATCTTGGGTTTTTAGTTGAAAAGTTAAAAATCCTAGGTTTAGAAGTGGAAACCTTAGAGCAAGACGAAACCCTAAGCGTAGAAGCTTATAAAGTCACCGAATTTAATAGAGATGAAACTAAATACGAAAAAATGAATTTACAAACTGTAACTACCGAAATACAAGCGAAGCAAATTGCGTTTCCAAAAGGTAGTTTTAGAGTTTCAACCCATCAAAAAAATGCACCATTGCTATTTGAGGTCTTAGAACCAGAACGACCAAATAGCTTTATCAGTTTTGGTGTTTTAGAAACCGACTTAAATCAAGAATTACCACTATATAGACTCCCTTCAACAAATTAAATTATAAACCATGAAAAAACTAATTTGTATCACCCTATTGTTTTGCAGTGCCGCCCTCAGTGCTCAAGAGACTCAACCAACGAATCAAGCTAATTTTGAGTTGGGCAATGGATTAACCTTTAACCTTAATGATGGCGATTATCAATTTTATATCAGTGGCTTCATTCAGCCTAGCGTCTCATTTGAAAAAATAGAAGACAGTGACGTTGACTATCAGTTTAACGCCAGAAGAACTTATTTTATGCTCGGTGGTAACGCGGTTAAAGAAAAAGTAAGTTTCTTAATTCAAACCGATTTTAGTTTGTCAGATCCGCTTTTAGATGCATGGATTGCCTATCATCCATTTTCATGGATAAGTGTTACTGCCGGACAAAAACAAAATTTTGTAAATAACAGAGAAATGCTTTATCGTGAGGACAGACTTCAATTTACAGATCGAAGTTTAAGCAGTCAACTCTTTAGTAGAACAGGGCGTGAGTTTGGTTTGTTTGTTGAAACCAATTTTGAATTTGGTGAAAAACTTGCGATTGCACCAAAAGCTTCCTTAACTTCTGGTGATGGTAGAAATTCATTTGGGTCAGACTCAAGAGATGCTGATTTTGGTGGTGTGAAAATTGGTGGCAGACTAGATGTTTATCCATTGGGTTACTTTACAAAAGGCAACGATTTATATACAGCGGATTTAGCACACGAGGAAAGCCTAAAACTAGTATTGGGTGCAGCAGCAAGCCAAAATAATGGTGCGAGTCATGCAAACGGAGAAGGTCATGGAGATTTTATCTTTTATAACGCTAGTGGTGACATTGCCTTACCAGATTATTCAAAGTTTTATACCGATTTATTAATGAAATATAAAGGCGCTTCAATGTTATTAGAGTATACAAATGCTAGTGTTTCAGGTATAGAGGAGGTATATTTAGATGACAGCGCAAGTACCATTTTAGCGCCAACGCAAATTAGTGAATTTCTAATTTTGGGCGACAGTTTTACTGGGCAATTGGGGTATGTGACTAAAAGTGGACTCGGATTTGATTTTAGATACGAAAATGTAAAGCCTGAGTTTAATAGTAACGCGAGTTCCTTAGTATCAGAGTTTAATAATTACACTTTTGGATTTACCAAATATTTTGAGGGCAATAACCTAAAGCTGCAAGCGGCAGTGAGTACTACAGATGTTGTGCAAGGTAATAATATAACTACTGGTGAATTGCTGTTTCAGATTGTTTTTTGATGCCTAGTTTTAAGAATTTTTCTTGGAATTATTGAAATGGTATTGTAACTGTTTTTCGTTTTGTTTTTAAATGGTTTTATAACCTTAGTGCGATTGATTCAAATGATATGCAGTGAGTTGAGAAATAAAAGCCTATTATGCTGTAATGAGCTGTATATGATGATATGTTAATTTTTTAACACAAATTGCGCACGAAGAAAAACTATACACTAAAAAAATTACCCATACATTAACACTACTAATAAATTAATTAGGCCTTGTCTTTAAGTTAGTTAGGTACTCTTAATTTGGCTATATTCTTGTGATTGCGGTTCATCAGTTTATTTTAGCGTTTTGACACTTTATTTAGAATTTCGTTGGTATTATAACTCATTTTTTTAGCAGTTAAGCTAATAAACTGGATGTAAAGCCATTTGTATACAAATTGTAGTGGTATACCATTGATAACTAGTAAATATATTACTTAGATTTGAATTCAATTTCTACTTGCTATCGCTATTAGCCAATTAGACTCAAAGGTTTACATAATGGATAATGTATTACTATTCGCTTTCATATCAATTTTAGGTTCTTATATTTTAGTATCGATGCTCATTCCAAAAATTAGTTGGATTGTTCAATCACGTAATTTAATAGATAAACCAAATCAAAGAAGTTCGCATAAAGATTCTACACCAACCATGGCCGGTGTTGCTTTCTTTCTGGTATTGATGTTTATGTTAAATGTTATAAATACTTACGATGTTGAAGGTATTGGAATTAATTTGATTGGGGCTACAGGTTTAATGTTTGCAATTGGTTTAAAAGACGATTTAGTACTGTCAACACCGAAAGCAAAATTGGGAGGTGAAATATTAGCCATTGCCTTTATTTTATTTTGTAATTGTTTGCAAGTATCATCTTTAGAAGGTTTTTTAGGAATTTATCATATACCCCTTGCAGTATCCTATGGGCTAGTTATACTTATGATATTAACCATTGTTAACTCGTTTAACATGATTGATGGTATTGATGGCCTCGCTGCTATCATTGGAATTTCAATTTTTAGTGTCTACGGATGTATTTTTTATGTGTTAGATATGAGTTTTTATTTTTTATTATGTCTTTGCCTCATAGGAATATTACTAGCTTACCTTCGCTTTAACCTGTCGGCAACAAAAAAGATATTTATGGGGGATACAGGCTCTCTGACTATTGGTTTTTGCATTGGTTTTTTATCCTTAAAGTTTTTATCAATTGATGCTGCCATGTTTGCCCAGCATAATTTGCAGGTGGAAAATAAATTAATAGTTATAGGAGCTATTTTCTTTGTCCCGCTTTTTGATACACTTCGCGTCATAGCGGTTCGACTGCTAAATAAACAAAGTCCATTTCACCCTGATAACAATCATATTCATCATATCTTGATTAAGTCTGGATTAACGCATTTTAAGGCTAGTTTGTTTTTGTGCGTTTTAAACTTATTTGTGGCTGTAACACTCATTTTGTTATCTTCAAGATTTAATAGTTTTGAGATGTTAGGAATTATGGCGCTTTATTTTGGCTTCTTTTCTCTGGTTTTTTATAAGCTACAGGCCAATATTGGAAAACGTAATGGATTTAAGTATATAATTGCTGCAATTCAGTTTTTATTTTAAGAGCCTTTCGAGTAAACAATATCTCAAAATTGTAGAGTTGAGATTAGTACTCATATAGTAGAACATGATATCTCTTAAAATTACAGAATGAAAATTGTTTGGAAAATCTTAAAAAGATTCATTATATCACCAAAACTAGTTTAATTAAAATTTCACAAAATAGCAATGCTTAAAAATAAATCAGTATTAATTACAGGAGGGACTGGGTCATTAGGAAGGGCATTAACGGCCAATATTTTAGAGAAATGGCCTCAAGTAAAACGTTTAGTCATTTTTTCTAGAGACGAGCAAAAGCAGTATCAGATGGCTCAAGATTTTCCAGTTTCAAAATATCCTCAAATGCGCTATTTTATTGGTGATGTTAGAGATAGAGATCGTTTGGTTCGTGCTTTTTCGGGTATAGATTATGTGATTCATGCCGCAGCGATGAAACATGTGCACATTGCAGAGTATAACCCAGATGAATGTGTTAAGACCAATGTAGGAGGTGCCGAAAACGTCATTCAGGCGGCATTGCAAACCAAAGTAGAGCATGTGGTGGCTTTATCTACAGATAAAGCTTGTGCACCTATAAATCTTTATGGTGCCACTAAATTGACTTCAGATAAATTATTTGTTGCAGCTAATAACATTAGAGGACAACACAATATTAAATTTTCAGTAGTACGATATGGCAACGTTATGGGCTCAAATGGTTCCGTAATTCCATATTTCATTAAAATTAAAGACACTGGGGTACTTCCTGTAACGGTAAAAGAAATGACCCGATTTAATATCTCCCTTCAAGGAGGGGTAGATATGGTTTTACACGCTTTAAAATCAGCCTGGGGTGGAGAAATATTTATTCCTAAAATTCCATCCTATAGAATTACAGATGTTGCAGAAGCTATAGGACCAAATTGTGAGCATAAGATTGTTGGTATTAGACCAGGCGAGAAAATTCACGAAGAAATGATTACTTCCTCGGATTCCTTTTTTACCTACGATATCGATAAATATTTTGTGATTATTCCTCAAACACCAATGTGGAACTCTAATGATTTTATCAAAAGTTTTAATGCCAAGCTCGTTCCGCGTGGATTTGCTTATAATTCGGGCACAAATGAAGAATGGGAAACAGTTGATTCACTGAGAACATTGATAAAAGAGCACGTAGATCCTAATTTTGAAGCCTAAGAATGAAAGCAATACCATACGGAAGACAAAACATAACTGAAGAAGACATAAAGGTTGTTGTAGAAACTCTTAAGTCCGATTATTTAACGCAAGGCCCTAAGATAGCCGAGTTTGAAACTGCTTTTGCCAAATATATCGGAAGCACCTATGCAGTGGCCTTAGCAAACGGAACAGCCGCTTTGCACCTATGTGCATTGGCACTTGGGGTTAAAGAGGGGGATAAGGTTATCACTACGCCAATTACCTTTGCCGCAACAGCAAATTGTGTGCGCTATTGTGGAGGAGAAGTGGTGTTTTCTGATATAGATCCCAAAACTTATTTATTAGACATTGACAAAGTGAGGTCGCTACTCGAAAATGCACCAAAAGGAACCTATAAAGGTATTATTCCAGTGGATTTTGCTGGGAGAGCCAACGATTTAGAAGCATTTAGAGCTTTAGCAGAAGACTATGACCTATGGATGATTGAAGATGCATGCCATTCTCCTGGTGGTTATTTTAAAAACAGTAAAGATGCAACACAAACTTGTGGTAATGGAAATTATGCCAACTTGGCCATATTTTCATTTCATCCAGTTAAACATATCGCTTCCGGAGAAGGCGGTATGATTACCACTAACGACAAAAAATTGTATGAGAAGTTATTGCAATTACGTACCCACGGTATTGTAAAAAATGATGACTTATATACCAACACCATTGCATTTGCTGGTGGTGATGACCAATATCCTGGCTGGTATATGGAAATGCAAAATTTAGGACACAATTATCGTATTACCGATTTTCAAGCGGCCTTAGGATTAAGTCAGTTGTCTAGAGCAAACGAGGGCATCAAGCGCAGAAGAGAAATTGCTGAAAATTATTATAATGCATTTAGACCTATGTCCTTTGTAAAAAGACAATCTGGTGTTGTTGAAGGTCATGCTTATCACCTTTACGTCTTAGAAGTTGAAGACCGATTAGGTTTATACAACTATTTACGAGGCAAAAATATTTACGCACAAATTCATTATATTCCTTGTCATTTAATGCCGTATTATAAACAGTTTGGTTGGAAAGAGGGAGATTTTCCTAACGCTGAAAACTACTATAAACACTGTATAAGCTTACCAATGTATCCAACATTAACTGGTGATGAACAAGCCTATGTTATCAATGAAATAAAAACGTTTTACAATGCTGTTTGAAATTCCTAAAGACGCTGTACTGAAGCTCATGATAGGTCAGATATCAACCTTTTTTAGTATCAGTGCCAATGAAGTAAATACAATAAATACCTTAAGCGATGAGGTATTTGAGCGCTGTGACGTGTGCTTTTCAAAAAACGAGAACAAGTACTATTCACGCGAAGGGAAAACGTATTTTAATCCGTTTCATTCTGGGCAATACACGGTATTTTTATATTATTTTTCAAATACAATATTTAAAAATAAAAAAGACCAAATTCGCTTAGCAGATAAAATTTACTATCTCAATAAAATTATGAATTCTTGTGATTTGTTTTACGAAATAGAGCTACCAAAATATTTTTCCTTAGATCAGCCTGTTGGAAGTGTTTTAGGACGGGCATCATATGGAAATTTCTTTAAGTTTACTCAAAATTGTACCGTAGGAAGTAATAAAAATAAGTATCCAACTTTTGGGGATCATGTGACAATGACAGCAAGTGCAATGGTATTTGGTGACTCTAAGATTGGCAATAACGTTACTATTGGAGTAGGTGCAATTGTAAAGGATGAAGATATACCAGACAATAGTTTAGTGTTTGGGCAATCCCCAAACTTGATTATTAAAGAGCAAAAATGAAGACTATTGATATAGAATCTGAACGTTTAATTTTTAAAAGGGTGTCATCTGAGCATATTTCAGTAGAATATGTGAGCTGGATTAATGATCCTGAGGTCAATAGATATCTTGAAACCAGAGGAAATTATACTTTAGACTTATTAAAATCTTATATTGAAGAACAGCACAATAAAGAAAGTTATTTCTGGGCCATTCATTTGAAAGACTCAAATAAACATATCGGAAATATAAAAATTGATCCTATAAATTTTGAAACCAAATCTGGAGAATACGGTATTCTAATAGGGGATAAGTCAAATTGGGGAAAAGGCTATGCTAGCGAGGCGACGAAACGAATAATAAAGTATTGTTTTGAGGAACTCGGACTCACAAAAATAACCCTCGGCGTTATTGAGGATAATGTTAGCGCCGTTAACTTGTATAAAAAATTAGGGTTTCATTTAGACGAGGTCATACAAGGAACCAAGGAATACAACAATAAAATAAGTAATTCAATAAGAATGTCAATACATGCCTAAAAATTCAACACATAAATGTATTCTTGGAACCGTTCAAATGGGCTTGAATTATGGCATTAATAATTCAAATGGAAAGGTGTCCTTAAAGGATAGTTTTGAGATTTTAGAATACGCTTTTGACAACGGTATCAGAATTTTAGATTCTGCAGAAGCTTATGGCGATGCTCACCAAGTTATAGGAGCATTTCACAGTAAACATCCTAAAAAAACTTTTGAAGTTATCACTAAATTACCACATCATTTTGATGCTGAAATTAAAGAAAAGGTTTCCATTTATCTCACCGAACTGCAGGTGCCTCAATTACACGCGTTGTTATTTCACAGTTTTGATAGCTACAAGAAAAACACTAGTAATTTTGATGTGTTATTAGAATTAAAAGCACAGAAAAAAATAAAACATATCGGTGTTTCAGTGTATACAAATGAAGAAATTGAAGCAATTATTTTAAATGATCAGGTAGAGATTATACAACTTCCTTTTAATCTTTTAGACAATAACGCTCTACGCGGCGAGATACTTAAAAAGGCCAAAGCCAAAGGCAAAACCATTCATACACGTTCGGCTTTTCTTCAAGGTCTATTTTTTAAAGCTTTAAATTCTGAAAATAACACGATAAAACAACTGTATAAAGAATTAACGAAGCTCAATAATATTAGAACTAAAAGTAATTGCTCTATGGCGGAGCTCGCCTTAAATTATTGCTCACAACAAGACCATTTAGACAATATTTTAATTGGTGTAGATTCTAAAACACAATTAAAGGAAAATATAAAAGCGCTAGATCAGACGCTAACTCCAGAGATAATGGCTGATATTGATGCTATAAAAGTTAAAAATTTAGACCTTTTAAATCCTTCATTATGGGCATAAAAACGATATTAATAACACAAGCCAGATCTGGTAGTACGCGATTACCTGGTAAGATTTTAAAGGAGGTAAACGGAAAATCTTTGCTAGAAATTCACCTAAATCGCCTAAAAAAGTGCACTAAAGTTTCAAAAATAATTGTCGCCACAACCGTAGAGGCTGGCGACGAAATTATATACAATAATGCTATCTCTTGGGGTTTTGAGGCTTCAAGAGGATCAGAAGAAGATGTTTTAGACCGATTTTATCAGGCTTCAAAAAATGAAAATGCCGAATGGATTGTTAGAGTCACTTCAGACTGTCCACTATTGGACCCAAATTTAGTAGACGAAATAATTTCTTATGCACATTCAAACCACTACGATTACATCTGTAATGGCTTAATGGAGAATTTTCCGGATGGACAAGATGTAGAAGTGTTTAGATTTTCAGCCTTAGAAACAGCATGGAAACATGCAAAATTGAGGTCAGAACGCGAGCACGTAACACCTTATATCAGAAATAACGCAGACGGAAAAGGTGATAATAGTTTTACAACATTCAACTATCCAAGCGAGAAGAATTATTCGCATATTCGAATGACGGTTGATGAACCTAGAGATTTTCAATTAATAGAACATCTTATTCAAAAATTAGGCACAGAAAAGACTTGGTTAGAATATACAGACTATATGATAGAAAATAATTTAACAAAATTAAACGAAGGCATAATTAGAAATGAAGGCTTCTTAAAATCCTTAAAAAAAGATTAACAATGGGAAAAGGACAAGATTTATATGTAAAAGCGAAACGCTTAATTCCAGGGGGCACGATGTTGCTCTCTAAACGACCAGAGATGTTTTTACCAGACCACTGGCCATCTTATTTTTCTAAATCGAAAGGCTGCAAAGTATGGGATTTAGACGGAAATGAATTATTAGATATGTCTATTATGGGTATAGGTACTAATTCATTGGGTTATGGTAATGATGAGGTTGATGCAGCAGTAATTGAAACCGTAAAAAAGGGAAATATGAGTACCTTAAATTGTCCGGAAGAAGTTTATTTAGCCGAAAAACTCATGGAAATTAACCCTTGGGCAGACATGGTGAGATTTGCACGTACAGGAGGAGAGGCGAATGCTATTGCGATTAGAATAGCGCGAGCAGCCTCTGGGAAAGATAATGTGGCTATTTGCGGATATCACGGATGGCACGACTGGTACTTGTCTGCAAACCACAACGGAGGTGATGATTTAAAAGCACATTTAATTCCAGGATTGAGCCCTAAAGGTGTGCCAAAAAGTCTAAAAAATTCTGTGTTTCCATTTCATTACAATAATTTTAAAGAGCTTCAAGATATCGTGGAACAACATAATATCGGGGTTATTAAAATGGAGGTTATGCGAAATTTTGGACCCGAAGATAATTTTTTACAAAAGGTAAGAGATTTAGCAACCCAAAAAAATATTGTTTTAATTTTTGATGAATGTTCTTCTGGCTTTAGAGAAACCTATGGAGGTATATTCAAAAAATTTGATGTGATACCAGATATGGTAATGTTTGGCAAAACCATTGGTAACGGTTATGCTCTTACGGCTGTGGTAGGTAAAAAATCGGTAATGGAAGCCGCACAATCTACATTTATAAGTAGCACATTTTGGACGGAGCGTATAGGACCAACAGCCGCGCTAGCAACCTTAGATATCATGGCACGCGAAAAATCATGGGAGATTATCACGGCTACAGGTGCAAAAATGCAGAAAGGTTGGCAAGATTTGGCCAATGCTCACGGTCTTAATATTACCGTATCTGGAATACCGGCTATGACTGCTTACGGATTTAACTATGAGAATGCAGCGATATACAAAACGCTTATCACTCAAGAAATGCTTAAAAAAGGATTCTTGGCAAGTACTAATTTTTACGCTTGTACAGCACATACAGATGCACATTTAAAGTCGTATTTTGACGCCTTAGATGGTATTTACAGTATCATCGCTAAGTGTGAATCTGGAGATGTTGATGCTAGTAAAGTGTTAGATGGTCCGGTATGTCACAGCGGTTTCAAGAGATTGAATTAAAGTATTATGAGTTTGAATTATAAGGTTTTAAAGCAGCAAATTTTCACTAATGGACGGCAATCTATTGTTCCAATAAGAATGGAAGACCGCCACAATATTAGAAAATGGCGAAATGAACAAATCTTTCATTTGAGGCAAAATAAACTTCTTACAGAAGCGGACCAAGACATTTATTTTAAAACGGTAGTTAAAAGTTTATTTTCAGAAGAGCAACCAAAGCAAGTTTTGTTTTCATATTTAGAGAATAACAAATGTATTGGCTATGGAGGTCTGGTGCACATCAATTGGATTGACAAAAATGCTGAGATTTCATTTTTAACTAAAACTAATGTTAAGGGCAAGGATTATGAACTGCACATGTTAAGTTTTATGACGCTTCTTGAACAAGTGGCGTTTAAAGAACTTAAATTTCATAAGTTGTTTACTTATTCTTTTGATGTGAGACCAGAAATTTACGATATTTTAGAAAAAAGTGGTTTCTTTAAAGAAGCAACCTTAAAAGAACATAGCTTTTTTGATGGGAAGTTTATAGACGTTATCATTCATGCTAAATTTGAAACCTAAAATAAAATCTTAGAGTAAAACGAACTAATAAATCAAAGTAAATATGTTAATTTTTAGATACGCCTCCTTAAGTGATTCTAATCTATATTTTAGATGGGCAAATGATGCATTAGTAAGAAAAAACTCTCTGAATACTGAAGCTATTTCCATAGAGGACCACAACAAATGGTTTTCGAATAAAATTAATAATCCAAACGTTTTTATGTACGTGTTTATGAATAAAGAGAATGAACACGTAGGACAAGTTATTATTGAACTAAAAAATAATTGGGTGTCTGTTGGTCAATCTGTTGCAAAAGAACATCGCGGTAAAAAATACAGCACAGAAATGCTTACCAAATCAACGGATTCATTTTTAGAAAATCACCCTCAACAGACCATAGTCAGTGTTGTAAAATCCACAAATATTCCCTCGATAAAAATGTCAAAATACAGTGGCTTTAATGTTCTAGAAAATGAGGCTGTAGATGAAAAGATTCTCGTTTTAAAAGGTTATAAACAAAATGATAAAGATTATATCATTAAAGCTAAAAAATATTACAACCTAATTTAAAAATCACCCAACTATTATTATGGATTCTAATGTTATACTAAACATAATCAAAGACCGCGTTTTTATAATTGCTGAGCTTTCAGCCAATCACAATGGCTCTCTAAATACCGCAATTGAAACCATCAAAGCGGCTAAAAGAGCTGGTGCAGACTGTATTAAATTACAAACCTACACCGCAGATACTATGACCATTGATACGAGAAAACCTGGATTTACAATAGAGGGAACTATTTGGGATGGTAAAAATCTCTACGAGTTATACCAAGAAGCCTACACACCCTGGGAATGGCATGAAACCTTATTTAAAACGGCAAAGGAAGAAGGTTTGGTGTGTTTTTCTTCACCTTTTGATAAATCGGCTGTTGACTTTTTAGAAAGTCTAGATGTGCCAGCGTATAAAATTGCGTCTTTTGAAATAACAGACATTCCTTTAATTGAATATGTGGCATCTAAAGGAAAACTTGTGATTATTTCTACGGGTATTGCTTCAAATGAAGATATAGAATTAGCATTAGACGCATGCAAGCGAATGGGTAATGATAACATCGCCGTTTTAAAATGCACCTCAAGTTATCCGGCCCCTATTGAAGAAGCCAATATGGTAATGGTTAGAGATTTAGCCGAAAGGTATAAGGTGATTAGCGGACTGTCTGATCATACTATGGGAAATACTGCACCTGTGGTAGCTACCTGTTTTGGTGCAAAAATTATTGAAAAGCACTTTATTTTAAACCATGATATCGGTGGTCCAGATGCGTCGTTTTCGATGGATGAAACTGAATTTAAAATTATGGTTGATGCCGTTAGAGAGGCAAAAAAATCTATAGGTTCAGTAAATTATAATCTTACTGAAAAACAAAAAAAGGGTAGAGAGTTTAGCCGGTCCTTGTATGTAGTTGAAGACATTAAACAAGGGGAACTTTTTACCGAGGATAATATTAGAAGTATACGACCAGGATATGGAATGCACCCTAAGTTTTACAAAGCTATTCTTGGAAAAAAAGCTCTAAAAAATCTTGAAAAAGGGGATCCTCTGAGTTTTAACCAGATAGATAATTAATGGATAAATTCCTAAGGATATTTAAAACTGTATTTAAGAATAAGGTGATTCTCTTTGTTTTTAGTCGTTATGGGACGTATTTCATTCACTTTATTAATTCATTATTTATAGCCGTTTATCTCGGACCGTTTTATTTAGGAATTTGGGGATTTATTACCTTAGTCACATCCTATATGAATCATTTAAGTTTTGGTATTGCCGATTCTGTAACAGCAATTATATCCGTTAAAAAGGATAAAGAATTTTATGTTGAAAAAGTAATTGGTACGGCACTCACCATGCTGATTGGGCTTTCTGTAGTCGCTTTTACATTATTTTCCATAAATGGTTTTTTTGAATTGAATCTAGGGAGTAAGTATAATTTTTCAACTTACACCCCAGTCGTGGTTTTAATAGGCATATTAGCATATTTTAATAACTTGTTTAATCACATCTTTAGAGTTTACGGTAAGCTTTTTGAAATTGCCTTCAGCCAAACCGTTTTTCCACTTTTAATGCTACTCGCTATTATACTTTTTAAAGATAAACAATTACTTTGGGCAATGGTTGTAGCAAATTTTTTAGCATTCCTTCTTGCCTTTATAATGTACATTGTGCGAACGCCTGTAAAATTGAAGCCCTTATTTATTTACGATTTGTTCAGAAGCATTCAAATAAAAGGATGGCATTTGTTTGTGTATAATACCTCTTTCTTTTTTATTGTGATTTCTACACGATCCTTTGTGAGCGGCTTTTATAGCGTTGAAGAATTCGGATATTTTACCTTCGCTTTTTCTTTAGCTAATGTCATGCTCTTATTGTTACAATCCATGGCGTATTTAATTTATCCTAAAATGCTCAATCGCTTTGCTACCTCTAATACCTCTCATAATATAGACTTACTTCAAAAACTAAGAGACGCTTATGTTACCACGTCTCATTTATTGATTCATATTGCTATTCTATTTTTTCCAGTGTTTTTATTTATGTTCCCAGAATACGCCAAAGCCACAGAAGCATTTAAATTAATAGCACTGTCGATTTTGTTATATACCAACTCTTTTGGATATTCGGGTCTTTTAATAGCCAAGGGTAAAGAAAAGAAATTGGGAAGACTTTCATTTACAGCACTTTTTATAAACGTGGTGGGTGCCTTAGTCTTAATAAAAGTATTGAATGTGCCCTTTACCCTAGTGGTTTTAGCAACGATGTTTAGTTATTTTACTTATGTATTTATGGTGGGTAAAATGGGAAGAAAAATGCTTCGGTTAAACAATTCCTTTGTCGCAGTGGTAAAAGATATATATCCGTTACGACTTTTAATTCCTTATGTGCTAAGCTTAGTGCTAATTTTGTTTTCAGTGCCAGATAATTTTTTAGTGCTATCCTTAATTCTGTTTTTAGTATTGAATTTTAGGGTGCTACTGAACTTGAAAAGCATCGTAAAATCAGTTATTCTTAACCCCAACTTTATTAATATATAATCGTAAATCTTTAAGTATGTTCGGACGAAGAGAAGAAGTTGCCATGTCGGTTGTAAATTTAATTGACAATTACCGTAGAGATATAAAATATTATGCGCATTGGATGTTCAGTAAAGATTTGAGACAAGAGTTGTCAAGAACTAAAAAGCTGCAAAATAAGCATTATGGAGAAAGATGTTTTATTGTTGGTAATGGACCATCCTTAAAACATCACGATTTGACACATTTAACAGAAGAATACGTCTTTACGGTAAATTACATGATGAAAAGTAAAGACTTTAAAACGCTGAATTCAGATTACCACTTCTTCTTTGATCCCGTTGTTTTTGAACTAAAACCAAAAGTAAAAGAAGATAAGGAAAGAATAGATATGATTCACAGTGCTCTGAAGACTAATCCAGATCTTACCTATATTATTCCTTATCGTAGAAGATCAAATTTTATGAATTTATTTCCAAATCATAAATTTAAGTTTATTTATAATTATAAAACATATACATCACATCAAGAAAAAACCTCCCAGCTTCACCGCATTACACCAGGATTTCAGAACGTTATTATTTATGCAATTAATTCAGCTATCTATATGGGGTTTAAAGAAATTTATTTATTGGGGGTTGATATGACTGGATTTTTAGAGCATTTTGAGTACAATAAAGTCAATGAACAATGGGGACATTCTTACACTAAAACCGAAGAAGAAAAAGCATTTGTTTTAAAAACGCTCAAAAAAAATAATATTGACAATGAATTTTATTTAAAAACCTACGGCAAAACTTTAGAGCAACTTAAATTGATGTATGCACATGCGACCAAAAATAATGTGAAGCTATTGAATGCTTCAGAACACGGTGCCATTGATTTTATACCCCGTGTAAAATACAATGCACTGTTTAAAAATGCTACCTAAAGGCGATTAGAACCAATATTAATGAAAGCCATAGTTAACAAAAGTACTTTTTTGAGTCACCTTCTGGGTTTGGCAATTGTGCTTATGGCTTTAAGTGATGTGCTACAATCTAAAGAGCTTATAACTTTTGGTGCGGCAATTTCTTTAGTAGCTTTTATACTCTATTTCCCCATTAATGAAGGCTATTTATTTTTAGAAGCGATGCTTTTTATCCTTGTGTTGCTTATAACATCTTTAATTAATCTTTTTTTTACTGAAAATGGACTCGGAG
>CAYMDB010000010.1:8837-21358 GCA_964388865.1 uncultured Flavobacteriaceae bacterium | reverse complement strand
TAATATCGTTCCAATCTTTAATATTTTGAACAGAAACTCCAGAAAATTTTTGAGAAATGGTCCAGAGTGAATCTCCAGACTTCACTTTATAGGTCTGTTTTCCATCAGCATTGACTACTTTTTTAGGCGTTGATGAAGAAGCGGGTGCTATGTGATTTCTGGGATAAATCGTAAGACGCTGTCCTATTTTTAGGTCATTGCTTCTCATGCCGTTCCATTGTTTTATTTGACTGACCCTAACGCCATAACTTCGAGCAATTTTACCAAGATAGTCTCCGCTTCTTACCCGATACGTAATTTTAGTATCATCATTAATAAGCTCTGGTAATGGTTTTTCCCGCTCGTTAAATTGCGCTGCTGCGTAGTTATAAATGAGATTTTCATTGGCAGTAAAAACTCCAACAGCATGTCTTGGCAATCTTAAAACATAGGTTTTTCCTTCAATTTTAGGAATTATATCTAAGCGGTAGGCCGGATTTAAAAACTGTAATTCTTCAATATTTACACCTGTAGTTTCAGAAACATGATCTAAAGAAATCATCTGCTTAATGTGAATGGTATCTGTTTCAATATGTTGAAACAAGGGACGCTCAGGTTTAAAACCGTGTTCGTTGGCATATTCAAAAATATACATGGTGGCCAAAAATGCCGGCACATAACCAGCGGTTTCTCGCGGTAAATTCTGACGGATATTCCAGTAATTTTTATAACCTCCCGATCGTCTGATGGCTTTATTTACATTTCCAGGTCCGGAATTGTAGGCCGCTAATGCCAAATCCCAATCGCCAAATATGCTGTATAGTCTTCCCAAATACTGTGCGGCAGCTGTTGTTGATTTTATAGGATCGCTACGTTCGTCTACATAACTACTTACATCTAAGTCGTGCTCTTTTCCTGTTGCATACATAAATTGCCACAAACCAGTTGCTCCAACGCGAGAGCGCGCTCTTGGTTTTAAGGCCGATTCAACAATAGCTAGATACTTCATTTCTAGTGGAATATCGTAATTATCAAATTCTTGCTCAAACATGGGGAAGTAAAAATGACTTAAACCCATTAATCGCTCTAAAGTAGACCTTCTATACTTTAGGTATCTCTTAATGACGCTCTCTAGAGATGGATTGTATTCTACATTAAAAGGCGTTCTAGCATTTAGGCGCTCTAAGCGTGCTTTTAGGGTGTCTGTTGGAAGCTCAGGATAATCAACTGGCTCGTAGTCTAGCTCTGCAACCGACTTATAAATAGTGTCGAAAAGTGAATTGCTATACAGCTCTTCGAGCCATTTTTTATCGAGTTCTGCTGCTTCTGAAAGATCTTGAAGACTTTTAATTCCTAACGAATCATCAATAGCTTGAATGATCTTTTGCGAATTCAAAAGTTTTCCATCTAAGACGGAATCTTTGGTGCTAACAACTTTAGATTTTTTTGCAATACCGTCCCCTTTAGATTGCGAATATCCATTGAACACAAGCGTGCAAAAGCAGGCCAATAAAAATAGCTTTGTTGTCATATAGTTCACAAAATTAGTCTGAAAGATTCAACCTTATTAAATAACGTTGGAGCTCCCAAAATAGTATTTTTTAAGGATGTCAAGCCATAGTTAGCCCAATTTTCAAAATGCGACGAATCGCAGATAAAAAATAGACCAATTGTTAAAGAGGCTAAATGTGCCTCCTTACGGCAAGATTAGTCTAAAATAGCAGCAATACCAGGTAGAGTTTTACCTTCTAAACTCTCTAACATTGCACCACCTCCTGTACTGACGTAGCTCACTTTGTCTTCAAAACCAAATTGTTTCACAGCAGAAACAGAATCACCACCACCTACTAAAGAAAAGGCTCCGTTTTTAGTGGCATTTGCAATGGAATTTCCTAAAGCGATAGTTCCTTTTGCAAAATTTTCCATCTCAAAAACACCTAAAGGCCCATTCCAAAGTATGGTTTTACATTGGTTTACCACCTTATCAAATAATTCTAAAGATTTTGGTCCGGCGTCTAACCCTTGCCAGCCGTCAGGAATGTGTTTTACATCAACCACCTTTGTATTGGCATCGTTACTAAAGGCATCAGCTGCAACAACATCTACTGGTAAGTGAATTTTAACACCTTTGGCAACAGCTTGTTTTAAAATATCTAGAGCCAATTCCATTTTGTCATCTTCACAAATAGAATCTCCAATGCT
Source organism: uncultured Flavobacteriaceae bacterium (assembly GCA_964388865.1). GTDB lineage: Bacteria > Bacteroidota > Bacteroidia > Flavobacteriales > Flavobacteriaceae > Winogradskyella. The sequence goes on along the minus strand of CAYMDB010000010.1, from coordinate 19,177 downwards.
TCCCCCTTGAGCTTTTACAAAAGTAAAGGTCATGCCTCCCCCAATGATTAAGTGATCAACCTTATCTAAAATATTTTCAATTACGGTAATTTTAGAGGATACTTTTGCACCACCAAGAACCGCTAAAACAGGCTTTTCACCATCTTCTAATACTTTTTTGATGCTTTCAATTTCTTGGGCTAGTAGATGTCCGAAGCATTTTGCATTAGGGAAAAATTCAGCTACAATGGTTGTAGAAGCATGCGCTCTATGCGCAGTTCCGAAGGCATCGTTGACATAAATATCACCTAATTTAGATAATTGTTTAGCAAATCCTTTGTCTCCTTTGGTCTCTTCTTCATGAAAGCGTAAATTTTCGAGTAGTAATATTTCCCCTGGTTGTAGGTCATTTGCCTTTTGTTCAGCCTCTTCACCAACACAATTACTAGAGAATTTCACTTCTACCCCCATGATTTCTTCGATTTTAGGAATAATATGCTTCAAAGAAAATTCGTCTTGCACTCCTTTCGGACGTCCTAAATGCGACATTAAAACACAGCTGCCGCCATCTTCTAAAATTTTTATAATGGTAGGTTTTGCTGAAGCAATTCGAGTGGCATCAGTAACCTCAAATTTTTCGTTTAAGGGCACATTAAAATCAACTCGAATTAATGCTTTTTTATCTTTAAAATTGAAATCGTTTAGTGTCTTCATGGATCTATAGTTATTATGAAAAATTATTTATTCTGTTGAACAAATATAAAGATTAGAAACCTAAATTTTTTATATAGTTTTGCTTTATGCTATTTTCTGAAGTTTTAGGCCAAGAACACATAAAAAATCACCTTACCACAAGCGTTGATAAAGGCCGTATTGCACATGCCCAATTATTTGTTGGTCCTGAAGGCTCTGGCACGCTGCCAATGGCCTTAGCTTATGCACAATACATACTTTGTGGTAATACCAATAATGAAAATACAGGAGGCAATGAATCGTGTAATCTTAAATTTAAGAATTTTTCACATCCCGATTTGCATTTTGCTTTTCCTGTAACCACAAGTGAAAAGGTAAAAAGCAAACCTGTTTCTAATTTTTATCTCGAAGAATGGCGTCAACTTTTAAAACAGCAACCTTACGGCAACCTATTTGATTGGTACAAGATTCTGGGTGTAGACAACAAACAAGGGCAAATTGGTGTTGAAGAAGCCTATGAAATTGTAAAAGCCTTATCCTTAAAATCCTATGAAGGAGGCTATAAAGTGATGTTGATTTGGATGGCCGAAAAAATGAATACTCCATCTGCTAACAAGCTATTAAAGCTCATTGAAGAACCGCCAGAAAAAACGATTTTTATTCTTATTGCTGAAGACGAAGAGCAAATTATTAATACCATAAGATCGCGTTGTCAGATTTTACATTTTCCCCCATTAGCAGAAGATGCCATTACTGAAGCTTTGGTGAAAAACTACCATATTGAAACCGCTGTCGCGACAAAAATTTCTCATCAGGCCAATGGAAATTACAACAAAGCTTGTGATCTTATCTATCAAGATAGCGAAGATATTCAATTTGAACAATGGTTTATTCTCTGGGTGCGTTCAGCATTTAAAGCGAAAGGGAATAAAAGTGCTATTCACGATTTAATCTCATGGAGTGAAGAAATTGCCAAAACCGGACGCGAAACACAAAAGAAATTTTTGAAGTTTTGTCTGGATTATTTTAGACAAGCACTTCTGCTGAACTACAAAGCAAATCAGCTCGTTTATCTAGAGCCAAAATCTGACAGTTTTAAACTCGAAAATTTTGCTCCTTTTGTACATGATTCTAATATCTTAGACATTTCAGAAGAATTGCAAGATGCCATTTACCACATTGAACGCAATGGCAACTCTAAGATTATTTTAACGGATTTATCAATAAAACTTACACGATTACTTCATAAAAAGTCCGCTTTGTAATTTTATTTTTTGTTTTGGGATTTAAATAATAATTGCGACACTGGTATAAACATAAGACCACAAAACAAAATCAAGAAAAAGGCATTTTGTAAACCAAAGGCGTGAGCTAAATAACCAATTAAAGGGGGCCCAATAAAAGTCCCTACAATTGAATAGGTGCCAATGATTGAAATTGCCATACCTGGTGAATATTTTTTAGATCGTCCTGCCAACATATACGTTATAGGAAAAATAGCCGAAACACCCACACCTACCAAACAAAAACCAATAAGTGCCGTCCAAAAATCTGGATAAATAATGGCGATTAAAATGCCAATGGCGATGAATACCGCGCTAAAAACATACATTTTTAGCATTCCTAGTCGGTCTATAATACGGTCTAAGAAAAATCTTGAAATCGCCATACAAACCATAAATAGTAAATATCCAAATGTAAATACCTCCTCTTTTACGACCTCTTTAAAGTAAATACCACTCCAATCAAACATACCACCTTCACAAATAGCAGCGAAAAAAATAAGCAGTCCTAAATATAAAATAGACGGATCTGGTTTACCTATAATCAACTTATTTCCTGAAATTGATTTATCATTTTTTATTGAAAATTTATGAGCAACTAAGGAGACCAAAACTGTAATACCAGAAATAATAATAAAATGGCCTCGCATAGAAACACCATACGCTACCATTACCGTAGAAAATAAGACCCCAACAACACCACCCAAACTCCAAAGTCCGTGAAAAGCACCTATTATTTTCTTATCAAATAATCCCTGTATGGTTATAGACTGGGCATTCATAGCAATATTCAGCACGCGCATTGCTACAGAAAATACAGCCAAAAGTAGAATTAGTACAAACAACGTTTCTGCAAAACTAATACCGATTAAGGCTAAGGAGAATAACAAAAACGAATAGAAAAGCGGATGCCTGGTATCAAATTTAGAAACCAACCAACCTGATGCCACAGTACCAGCTAATGCGGCTAGAGGCATTACCAACAAAACCGTACCTAACTCGGCATCATTTAATTTATAAATTGATTTAATTGTTGGTATACGCGACGCCCAAGAAGCAAAACAGAGTCCTGAAAGAAAAAAATGGGCACTCAAAGCCGTTCTCTGTAGTTGTTTTGTCTTCATATCGCTATTGACCTCATAAAATTAACTAAAACCCAAATTTTAAATGATTTAAACTAAAAAAAGCCAAGCATAAGCTCGGCTTTTCAAATTTTGATCACTACAATTTATTCTTGCGAAGCTGGCTCTTCTTTAGATTCAGATGCATCTGTTTTGCTATCTTTATTTTTGTAGGCCTCGTTGAGTGCCTTAGTTACTTCCTCTGAAATATCATTAGTTTCTTTACCATACACTACGCTTCCTGCCTGATTTTTACCTAAAATAAAAGTGTAGCCATTTTTTTCACCGTAATCCCCAACAAAAGTATTCACTTTTGAAATCACAGAATCCATTTCCTCACTAAACATGCGCTCCATTTGTTGTTGCTCACGTTGCATTTGTTGCTGAACGGGTTGCCACTTTTGCTGAAATATTTGAGATTCCTCTTGTTGCTTTTGGGGAGACATTGAACTTAAACGCATTTGCGTGGTTTGCACTTCCGCTTGATAAACTTGCGCTATACTATCTCTTCGCTGAGCAAAGGTTTTGTTTTTGTTTTCGTACTTTTTTTCGATATCAAGTTTCATTTGATAATCGTTGATGACTTCTCCGTTATCAATAAAAGCGATCTTCTGTTGTTCTTGGCAAGATGCCAATGCGACTATAACGACTAGTCCTAAAATTATTTTTTTCATGTTAAAAATATTCTGTTAGATTTTTTGCAAATGTATAAAAGTTAGGTGATGATTTAAGTAAATTTTCAACTATTCATTATTTCTATGGCCAACTACAAATTAAATTAGTGAAATCTATCAAAAATGACTTAAAATAAAAGCGTTTAATGCAGTTTCTCATTTAATAAGGCCGAGACTTCATACCGCTGGGATATCGTTAAACCATGATTGTAAAATTAAGAATTGTCACTTTTAAGGATGTAAATGTGCGAAGAATATTCTTTTGAGTGCTTCGCTTTGCTATTTGAGCGCCATGCCACCCAAAATGCTCTGAACGGATTCATGTCACCTGATTTATATTTTTCGGATAATAGGCTTACATAATACGAATCGAAAATCATAGGTAAGGTATTTACCAACTTCAAATTTTCTTTTCTAAATAGTTCTGAAATCGAAGTTTTAGAAAAATGCCAAAGATGTCTGGGCACATCAAAAGCTGCCCAAAATTCTTTATAATAGTGCGCATCGTAGCTTTTAAAATTGGGTACAGCAATCACTAAGGTTCCGTTAGGCTTTAAAAGTCTCTTTAACTGAGCAATCTGATTTTCTAAATTTGGTAAATGTTCTAACACATGCCAAAGGGTAATTACATCAAAACTGTTAGGGCTTAGCTTTTCTAATTCCCCAGTATCAAATACGCAATTATTAGTCTTTGAATTTGCAATAGACCTCGCTTTTTCATCGGGTTCAATTCCTGTAATCTTCCAACCGTTCTTCAAGGCGCTAGATAAAAAATCACCTGTACCACAACCAATATCCAAGAGGATTTTAGATTCTGAATCGAATGAATTAATCAATTTCAATTTCCGTTTTAAGGCAATTTGACGAACGGAATGATATACAAATTCAAGAAGATTTCTTTTGGTATCGGTATGCGAAATATAATTTTCACTTTTATAATAATTTGGTAATTTATCTTCTGAAGGTTGTGGAGAGGTTTCCAACATATCCAATTCCTCGTTATAGATTAATTGAAATTTTTCACCAGAAACGGAGTGATCTTTTGTGTTGAGATATGTGGAATTGTTTCTCGTCATTTGTTATAGAATAGTTTTATCGCAAAGTGATCGATACAGCTCATCTTTACACCCCTCAAGTCCCCTCAAGGGGACAATTATCTATAAGCGCATCAATTACTTCTACAATTATTATAGTTGTTTTAATCAAGATTCAATAGTCACTCTTCCCACTGATAGTCATTACACAGATTGTCCCCTAGAGGGGACTTTAGGGGTGTTTTTTAAGACAAACTTTACTGTTCCACGTGGAACATTTAGGTTTTTCGAGGATGAAATTCCTTCCTTCGAAGGAATTATCTACCCAAATACACCAATAAAACCGAAATGTCATTTGGTGAAACACCACTAATTCGGGACGCCTGTGAAATGGTTACAGGTTGAATATCCTTTAACTTTTGTCTCGCCTCCAAACTCATAGATTTCAATTTTGAATAATCGAAACCAGCAGGAATTTTTAGATTTTCTAGTCGGTTTAATTTGTCAGCATTATTCTTTTCTTTTTCAATATATCCAGAATATTTAACCTGAATTTCAGTCTGCTCTATCACTTCTGTATCTAAGTTTTGCTCTTGAATATAACGCTCAACACTTTCAAATTTTCGGACATCATCAATCGTGATATTTGGTCGGGCAAACAACTTAAACATTTTATCCTGTTGTTTTACTGTGGCGGAATTTTTGGATTCTAATACCGGATTAGCCTCTTCCGGCGTTACGCTAGTATCTTTAAAAAACTGCACAAAAGCATCTGATTTAGATTCCTTCTCTTCCATTCGTTTCAATCTTGCCTCCGACGCTAATCCGATCTCATACCCCTTTGGAGTTAATCTGAAGTCGGCATTATCTTGGCGCAACAAGGTTCTGTATTCAGCTCTTGAGGTAAACATTCTATAGGGCTCCTCTGTACCTTTAGTAATGAGATCATCAATTAAAACTCCGATATAGGCTTCGTCTCTTCGCAAGGTAAAGGCATCTTTTTCTTGCACTTTTAAACTGGCATTTATACCTGCCATTAAACCTTGTGAGGCTGCTTCCTCATAGCCAGTAGTACCGTTTATTTGACCGGCAAAATATAAACCTTCAACCAATTTGGTTTCTAAGGTGTGCTTTAATTGTGTCGGAGGAAAATAATCGTATTCAATAGCATAACCTGGCCTAAAGAATTTGACGTTTTCAAATCCTACAACCGAACGCAATGCTTTAAATTGAACATCTTCGGGCAGAGATGTAGAAAAACCATTGACGTAAACTTCGCAAGTTTTCCAGCCTTCAGGCTCTACAAATAATTGATGTCTATCCTTATCGGCAAAACGATTAATCTTATCTTCTATTGACGGACAGTACCTTGGTCCGACACTTTTAATTCGTCCGTTAAACATTGGTGATCTATCGAAGCCCTCACGCAGCAAATCGTGAACCAATTCACTGGTATAAGTCATGTGACAAGAACGCTGTTCTTTTAAGGGCTTGGTAAGGTCTACATACGAAAACTTTTCTGGGTGTTCATCGCCTGGTTGTTCTACCATTTTTGAGAAATCTAGAGACCGACCATCAACTCTTGGGGGTGTACCTGTTTTCATTCTCCCCGATTGAAAACCAAGATTCACCAATTGTTCGGTTATTCCTGTGGCAGCTCTTTCACCTGCTCTACCTCCACCAAAGTTTTTGTCACCGATATGTATTAATCCATTTAAAAATGTGCCATTCGTCAACACCACAGTTTTTGCTTTCACTTCAATACCCAGTGATGTTTTTACACCAACCACTATATGATTTTCCACCAATAAACCCGAAACCATTTCTTGATAAAAATCTAGGTTTGGTGTATTTTCCAATAGCAATCTCCAGTCTTCAGCAAAACGCATACGGTCACTCTGAACTCTTGGACTCCACATGGCGGGCCCTTTGGATTTATTCAACATTTTAAACTGAATGGCAGAAGTATCCGATACAATACCACTATAGCCGCCTAGCGCGTCAATCTCTCTTACAATTTGCCCTTTTGCAATACCACCCATGGCTGGATTGCATGACATCTGAGCAATATTCTGAAGGTTCATTGTTATTAAGAGCGTTTTACTACCCATATTTGCAGCCGCAGCTGCAGCCTCGCTTCCTGCGTGACCAGCTCCAACAACTATAACATCATAAACATCGTTAAACATAATCTTTATACTTCTTGTTCCACGTGGAACATCTAATTCATAATTTAATTTTCAAACCAAAAGCTATTCCCTAAATTTTTCGCGATTCGCTAAGTAGTAATCCTCTTTTGATCGCATTGTTTTCTCGTCCTCTTCCGTCTTATCCTTGTACCCAACAAAATGCAAAATTCCATGAATCATTACCCTTGCCAATTCGTCTTCAAAAAAAACACTGTATTCGGCGGCATTTTCTCTAACGCGATCCACAGAAATATATATCTCTCCATGTAGTTCTTTTCCTACTGAATAATCAAAGCTGATAATATCGGTTAAGGTATCGTGATCTAAAAAATCCAAGTTAATTTTATGCAGATAGTCATCTGAACAAAAGATATAATCAATATCTCCTTCTTTACGCTTTTCTTCAGTAATGCTGTTTGAAATCCAATCTGAAAGTTGTTCTATTCTTTCTAATTGAAAATCGCTTTCGTAGTTAAAATTAATCATCGCTGTTCTTAAAATACTCTTGAATCTTTTTCTTAAAATGATTTTGCAAAGGTAGTGCTTGGCGATTTAAAATTTCAGAAGTATTAAAATATTGTTTGGCGGTGGGAATCTCACTCGGTTTGGACTCGTTAAACTCTTTTGTATTGGTTTCCGACTTTCGTTTTGAATCTTGACCCTGCATAAAAGTCGCGTTCTCTAGCTTCAATAATTGATGTTGTAAATCCATCATTTTTTGTAGCGTCTGATTTGTAAATCCGGTATTCAATAAATCAAGCTCCACATCTTCCATCTGTTTGATTAATTGACCAGCAGATTCGATCTTGCCTTCTTTTACCATTCGATCTTCAAGGGCTTGTCTTAATTGTTGCTGTTGTTGATAAATTTTGAATAATTCACCATTCTGTTCTTCACTTCCACCTTCACCATAACCGTCATTTTTTTTACCGTTACCATGCTTTCCACCCTTACCAGAGCTTCCTTGCTTACCGCCTTTTCCATCCTTTCCGTCTTTGGTGCCTTCGCCATTTTGATCACCTTCCTTACCATTCTTTCCATTCTCCCCGCTTTGCCCACTATTACCTTCTTTGCCCGATTGTCCTTCTTCGCCAGGTTTTTTACCTTCACCTTCCTTGCCCTGTTCACCTTCCGCACCTTTTTCACCTGACTTTTCGCCTTCTCCTTCCTTACCCTGTTCAGCTTCTTTACCCTCTTCACCCTTTTTTACACCTTCTTCCATTTTCTTGTTCAGCTCTTCCTGACTCATAATGATATCTTCCAATTGCTGTTCTCCAGAACCAGAACCCATTGAAGGTTGCATGGACATCTCCATGTTGTCTAAAACATCACTTAAAAAACTCGCCAATTCATTACTTGCCGTAATGGCGTACTGTTGAGAGGAGACCCCCTGGTATACTTGATTTTCGGTAAGTTGCCCTAGCGCTTTATCAATACTAAAATATACCTCTGTTATCTGTGAGTTGACTTTTTCCGATAATTTTGGTTGTCTTAATGATAACGCAAATAAACTGTCGTCTATATGCTCAAAATGCTCTCTGAGATTACTTTGCTGAATGATATACTTTCCGTATTTATTGTTATTAATATCTATAGCATTAAAAGTTTCCATTAAATCTTCTTGATCAAAGGAATAGCGCAATAAATTCTCTAGAATTTGACGCAGCATATCAATATCCTCTTCCATTTGCTCACCGCCTCCTCCACCGCCAGCCATAGCTTGAGCCATCATTTCGCTCATTTCCTTCATCTTCTTAGCTGCCTTTTTCTGGTTTTCTTTAGCCTTTTGTTGTTGCTCTTGTGCTTCTTTCGCCTCCTGTTTTGCTTCCTTCTGCTCTTCCTTTTCTAAAGCGTCCGTCGCTTGTTTTTGATCGTACTCAACACCATCTTCCAAAAATTCATCTCTTGCAACATTCATTGGTTTTTGCAAACGGCGATCTTCTTGTTTTAAATCGTCCAAATCTTTTTGAAGGTCTTTAAACTCGGTATTCAATTTTTCTTGCGCCTCTTTAGTGTTCTCTTTGTCTTTGTCGGACAATTCCTTTTGCGCTACAGAAAGTTGCTCAAGTTGACTAGCAATTTTTTCTGCCTTCTTCATTACATAAAAACGTTTGGTCAATTCCAAAAGCTGCTGTATGCTCCGTTTCTTATTTTTATTCTGTTTGGCTAATTCTTCAAGTTTTTGTGCAAATTCTTCCTTATTGATTTTATCCTTAAACCGCTCTAATTCTTCGAGGAGTTTTTCATCCTTTTTTAACTGTTCTTCATTCTCTTTTAGGCGCTCTTTTAAATCTTCTTTAAAGGAATCTTCTTTCTTTTCATTTTGAAATTCCTCAATATTATCCTGCAGCTTTTTGTTGAAATTCTTCATCAACTGCTCTTGTTGCTTTTGACGTTTAAGAAAATCTTCAAACTTTTCCTTATCATTAAAATTGAGGCTTTCCTTCTCTTTTTGTGTTTTTGATAATTCTTCAAGCTTTTTATCTTGCTCTTGAAGCTTATCAAAAGTTTTACTCATATCCTTAATGGTTTCATTTTGCTCATTAAGTTGCTTCTGCTCTTCTTCGTCTTTTGTTAATTTTCTAAAATTGAAAACAGTACTCTTTGTACGCTTGTAGCTATTGATGGCATCGTTGTCAAACACTTCAAAATACAATTGATAGCTAACCCCATCTTTTAAATTGAATTGATCTGGAAACGCACTCACAAATTCACTAAAATTTGCTTTTGAAATTGCAATAGGAACTTCAATCTTCTTGGATTCGTCTTCATATGGATAATAGACCAATTGCAACTTCGTTAAGCCATAATCATCGCTCGCTTGTCCGAAGAAATACAAACTCTGATCATCAATGGTATCTTTTTGCACCTTAATACTCAATTCTGGATGAATATCTCGTACTACATTAATAGTGTAAGCTAGATTTTCATAATCCTTTAAGCTCTTGTTGCTGGTACTAATGCTGTAATTATAATTTTTGTATAAACGTTTGGACGCTTCAAAATTATTAGCTAATCCTGGCAAAAATTTCAAGGTGTCTTCAGCATAAATATGCACAGCTGAAGTAGACTTAGTCTTAGCTCTCCAAGTGACATTAGTGCCTTCAGGAATTACCGCAGAACCCGTGCTTTTTAAAACTTCATCTTGCTTTTGAGTATGTGCCGGATAATCTAAAAGCATTTCAAAATTCACCAAATTAGGCGTGTTTACAACCTGAAGCTTATAAGGTTTAGATACCACATTATTTGCTGCTAAGGTAAACTCGGTCGTTTCTTTAGGAAGGTTGAATGTATATTGAAATTGCCCTGGAGCAAGCTGTTGTAAAAAGTAAGACTGACCGTTGAATCTAATCTGCGCATTTTCAGG
>CAYMDB010000010.1:0-8827 GCA_964388865.1 uncultured Flavobacteriaceae bacterium | reverse complement strand
CCCACAGTAGACACTTGAAGCTTAAAATCTTTATTTTCAATGGCTTGAAGCGATTCATTCACTACAAAAAATTGAAATGGAGCTGGCGGCTCATAAGCTGTTTTATAGTTCACTACGCGCTCATAACTATCACTAAACCAATTCATTTTTCCCGTTGCAAAGGATAAAAGTAGAACTACAACAGGAATGGCGGCGTACTTTAAGAATTTGGTGTTCGACTTAAAATTAATTGCCGATTTAAATGGAATGGGTTGCAACTCTAAAGATTTCTGCTCAATACTGGCAATTAATAAATCGGATTGCTGTGGGTTTTGGTTCAGTTGAAGTACGTTTAGCAATTTGTCGTTTACCTCAGGAAAATGATTGCCTATTAATTTAGAGGCGGTTTCGTAATCGATTCCCTTGCGTAACTTAAATAAGTGCGCCAACGGAATAGCAATAAACTTGATAAACAAACCCAATTCAACAACTATAAATGTCCAGAATAAAATGGTACGTGCGGTAGAATTCAACCACAGTATGTACTCTACAAATAAGGTGACCAAAAGGTACAGTAAACCAATGGCGAAAAATAAAATGGCGCCTTTTAAGAGCTCGTTGGTGTAATACCGTTTTACAAACTGCTCTAACTTCTGTTTTATGGTTTCAAAATTGCTCATTTCTATCTGTTATAGTGTTCCATTAACGAGAACAACTGATCTATTATTCCTTAAAGCGCATCACCGCTGTCAGTTCGAGCGTAATCGAGAACATCATATGATAACTTATGAAGGTCCTCTCTAATATACTTCAAGTGTGTATTTATTTAACTTACTAATCTACAATTTTATTTTAATAGCTATTTTATTAAATTTGGTAAGATTCTGTTAATTTAGGGCTTTGAGCTGTTAAATCACGTCCTAATTAAACACAATTGCTGTTTTCTGGACTCTCAACGCACTTTTCAATGAAAGACTTAAAATATCTAGCGGCTTTCTCTATTCCTATTATGGCTTTTTTAGGCATATACTTAAAAGGATCTTGGGTATGGGCAACACCAGTATTTGCTTTTGTGTGCATTCCTATTTTAGAACTCGTTCTCCCTGTTGAACCTACTAATTTAAATCAAGACGAAGCAGAACACAAATTGAAAAAAAAGTTATTTGACTGGCTACTCTACCTCAACATTCCCATTGTATTTGGTTTATTGATTTATGCCTTGTTCACAGTATCAAGGACGACTTTAGAAACCTATGAATTTGTCGGTCTCATCATTTCATTAGGCATTGTACTTGGTGTTAACGGCATCAATGTGGCTCATGAATTAGGTCATCGTCAAAACACTAAAGAACGTTTTTTAGCTAAAGCCTTACTCCTACCTGCCTTTTATATGCATTTTTATATTGAACATAATTTTGGTCACCATTTACATGCTGCAACCCCAGAGGATCCTGCTACAGCACGTTATAATCAAACTGTGTATGCCTTTTGGATTAGCTCAACACTGCGGCAATATTTTAATGCTTGGAACATTCAGAATCAACTCTTGAAACGCAGATCATCCAAATTTCTCGGCATTTACAATGACATGTTTTGGTACACCTTTTTTCAAATCTCTTATCTCATTGTGGTAAGTTTATTCTTTGGAACTACGGGTCTACGCTTTGCTATTTTTGCGGGTGTTTTAGCTTTTATTTTACTTGAAACCGTCAATTATATTGAGCACTACGGACTTCTGCGTTTAAAAACAAAATCTGGTCGTTACGAACGGGTTAAAGAAATGCACTCTTGGAATTCTAATCATGTAATAGGAAGAATTGTATTATATGAATTGACCCGACATAGCGATCACCACTTTAAAACCTCCAAGAAATATCAAGTTTTAGATTGCCACGATGAAAGTCCGCAATTGCCTTTTGGTTATCCTACGTCTATGGTGTTGGCGATGATTCCTCCCTTGTGGTTTTCTATAATGAATAAGCGTGTGCCGAAGCGTATGATTAATTAGAATACTATAGCTTATAAGATACTTTAAACATTATTATCCTTGGTAAAATAAACGTTTTTTCATCTGAAACCAAGAAGCTAGAAAATGAATTTCGTTGTTTAAAACCAACGTTAAACAAATTATTACCAGAAACTTCAAAACCCCACGGACTATCTTCTTTTTGATAAAAAAGAGATGTATTTGCCACATCAAATCTACTAACACTATTGAATGTCTTATTATTATAATTTTCAAAACTGTAATCCACTTTGAATATGAAGTCTTTAAGAAAGTCATATTCTAAAAATGCGGTAAATAGATCAGTTTCAAATTTAGAGGTTGAAATACCTGAATACTCGGTTATATTTTTATTGTATTTCAGTTCCAAATTCGGGAAATTATTAAATCGCGTCTCAGCACTTCCTCCAAATGAGTAGCTATTTGATGTATTTGCTATTATCTGCGTATTAACTGGTTTTTCGTAATTTGCTAATGTAACTGAACTGTTTAAAGAAAATTTATAATCTCCAAACCCTTTTTTTATACTGCCACTGAAACTCCAAACTTTATCTACAAAATCCGACAGGACTGGCGACGAAACAAAATCTATACCCTGTAAAAGAGTTGCGTTTTTTAAATTATCTGCTTTTACACGATAACTAGCAGAAACATTGTAAAATAAATCCTTAATTAGACTGAACCGATAGAATCTTGCTTGTAAATGATGGTAAAGTTCATTTTCTAACTGAGCATTTCCTTGGTATACACTATTGAAGTTTGATAATGTTAAGCCATTGGCAAATTGCGAAATACTAGGAAACCTTACCTTTAAATTATAGTTAATTTTAAGTTTCTTTGTACTGCTAAATTCTACGTCGGTAGTGAGTTCTGGTAACAAGACAACTTTATTTTTTGGATTTCTTTGGTCGAATTGATTGACAATCCAATTGTAATTATGATAAAACAAGCCTGGTTTAAAAATAACTTTGCCACGCTGAAATTTGTAATGCATCCCTAAGGAAATATCCCTAAAATTAAAGTTGGTATTATTACCAAAACCTGCTGATGAAAAATTGTTGATACTACCATTTTCAAGTGTTTGAAATTCCATACTTAACAAGCTGTCAAAGGTCAATTGTGTTCCAAAGGTAAAATAGAGGTGATTAAACCGATTAAGCACCCAATAATGCTTGAACACAAAATCCGCTGAATGTGATTTTGACTCCTTAATCTGGGAAATATCAATATTGTCTTCTTCCTCTGTCGGAATTAAACCTTGTAAAATGGTTTGGTCTGTGAGCCAATTGCTATTTGGTGTAGCTTTTTGATAACGATAATTAAAAACCGCACTCGTGGTATGCGTCCTACTAAACTGCTTGTGCCATTGTATATCTTGTTTTACAGAAATGTTATCTGCATCGCTATTGGCATTAATCCTATTGTCATTGTCTGCAGATGCTGTGGCTATATTTTCATTAAAATTATTGTTAGATGCTTTTATATAGCTTCCAAATGTGATGTCTGTACCATTTTTTGGCAATAGTTTTAACTTTAGTTTTCCTATACCAAAGCGGGCATTTTGATTGCCAACTGTTATTCTGTTTTCAATGAGACGATCACTCACTTGATAATCATTTAAGATTTCTGAGCGTGTATTGTTATCCATAAACGACCATATTCCATAAGAGGAAATGTCCGTTGTTGGGTTTAAAGCTTGTGTTAAGCTCAGCGCCCCAAATTGGTTGCGACTTGCCGTAAAATCTTGGTTGCCCAAAAATCTTGCAAAATCATCATTAAGCAAAGAAAAATAACTTTTGGTATCTAAGATAAGCTTGTTGCTGCCTCCTTCAAAGTCAAGATAGTCTTTAACGGTAAATGACTTATTGCCTGTGTTATTAAAATCACCAATGGCATTGACTGTTGTTTTTGGGCTATAATAATATAAGGCAGGATGAGCCAAATAACGTTCTTTAATGCCTGCGCCAACATCTATATCGCCAAAAACAAATTTCTTTTTATCTTTTTTTAGCTTAATGTTCATTGCCATTTCGTCACTATCCTCAAGACCCTTAAGAAAACCGACCTCATTATAATTATCCAATACTTGTACTTTATCAACGGCATCAGCTGGTATATTATTAACAGCTAATTTACTGTCTCCTGTAAAGAACTCTTTGTCCTCAACCAAAACTTTGGTTACACGTTTCCCTTGGACGGTAACATTGCCGGCTCTGTCTACCTCGACGGCAGGAAGCTTTTTAAGGATATCCCTTAACTTACGTTCTTCGCCTGTGGTAAATGCATCTGTGCGGTACGTTATGGTGTCCTTTTTAATCGTAATCGGCGGAGTGTAATTTATAGTAACCTCTCCGAGTTCTTCACTACTTTCTTTAAGAATGAAGTTTCTGTTAATGTCTTCTTCTGCCTTTAAATCAATTGTTTGTGGTTGGTATCCTAGATAACTTACTGTGATATGATAGTTAATGCCTTTAATAAGGATAAGTCTATAATTGCCTTCATCATCTGAAATTGTAAAATTTATGGATGTGTCCTCTAACGGATCGGCTATCACATTTGCGTAACTTAATGCGGTGCCTCTAATATCTTGTATATTGCCTTTTATAGTTATTGACGTTTGAGCTATAACAATGTTTGCATATAAGAAAACTAAAGGAATTAGCTTTTTTAACATTTAAAAAATTTAATCTTTAGCTTGGGTTCTTTTTCTATTATTAAAAAGCAATTCATTATAGTCTATCTGACTAATTGACTTACCTTCTTTTGGTTTTTTTATTTTTGTATTCTTATCAAGATTAATTTCATTAGCAATAAAGTAAAAGCTAGATCTACTGGCCTCCAATACCAAACCAGGCAAACCATCGTAGCTAGCTGGACCATATGGTACAGGAATATGTGGAGTGTACCATGCCGTAATGTTAAAAGTTATTTCCTTTTTTAAAAAATTACTATACTCAATATATTTTCCTTCGGCTTTGTAACAATCATATCCTAGAATCTTTTTTGATTCCTTGATTAGATTCCACTTAATTTTATTTTGACTTACGTCAATAGTGTAATCTGAGTCATATAAATTAACAGTTCTCTTTTTTTCACTATTTTTTAGATTGCAATAATAAATCCCAGAACCACCTATACTACCTACATATCTGTTATTGGTGTCATTACCATCAATTCCCATTTGCTCAATGTATGCAAAGCGTGATTCATCTTTATCAAATAATAATTGATATTCTAGGCCTTTGATCTTTTTTGGAGGTGTATTAGTTGTATCCTTGTGATTCTTGAAGGCTTTAATATATGTTACCTCAATGGTTTTTTCTTTTTCTGTACTTTGAGACCATCCAATACAAAAAAATAAAACATAAAATAAACTTAAAATATTTTTCATCTCATCAAATTTAAAAAATAGAGACTTTCAATTTTTAAAAGTCTCTATTTGCCATAAATTACAATAATATTGGATCCAATAATTTTGTGCCACCCGAAGATTTACAGGAAGTATAATAAAAATCATAGGCGACACTCGCGTCTTCATCAGACATATCGCCATATTCGAAGATTTCAGCAATTACTCCACTCATGGCGTAATCATCACAAAAATCTTGATTTGAAAAATTCATGGAACTAGCATTACTAATGCTAAAACCCATTAGGAAAGCTATAAAAATAGAAAAAACTTTTTTCATAATTAATTGGTTTTAAATTAAACATTTCTTTCTCAAATATATACAAAAATTTAAAAGGCAACGTAAACGTTGCCAATATTTTTTATAAGTCACTCTAATTTCACAGCCACTAGACATGAGTGAATTAGACGACATTATGTATGCTAAGGATTTTGGTAAGCGCATTAAGGGTTTGCGTAAACAAAATAACATGTCCCAAACTGATTTAGCTGGAAAAGCTAATCTAGAAAAAACCGCTATACAACGTATTGAGCGAGGCTACAACTCCACTTTGAAAACAATAAGAAAATTAGCCTCTGGTTTTGATATAACAATGTCAGAGCTTTTCGATTTTTAAAACTTAAGGCGTATAACTTCAAACTTCACAGCTATAATTTTATCTTTGTACACGACTCCGAGAAAGCACTAATGTATTAAAAGCAGTTCGACCGCGCTCAGTGTGGCCTTCGGTATAAAACTATCTAAAATTATGTCTAAACACGTACGTGTGCGCTTTGCACCAAGTCCAACCGGACCTTTACATATTGGTGGAGTAAGAACCGCTTTATTTAACTATTTATTTGCTAAAAAACACGGTGGTGATTTTGTACTTCGTGTTGAAGATACCGACCAAAACCGTTTTGTTGAAGGTGCTGAAGACTATATTATTGAATCGCTAAACTGGTGCAACATTCCTTTTGATGAAGGCCCAGGGAAAAACGAAAAATTTGGTCCTTACCGACAAAGCGAACGCAAGCATTTGTATAAGCAATATGCTGATATGCTAATTTCAAAAGGAAAAGCTTATTATGCTTTTGATACCGCAGAACAATTAGATGAACACCGAAATGATCATGAAGCCAAAGGAAAAACCTTTATATATAATTGGCACAATAGAGAAAAAGACCGATTAATTAACTCTTTGGTACTTTCTGAGGCTGAAACTAAAGCAAAACTTGAAGCCGGTGAAGATTTTGTGATTCGTTTTAAAACTCCACAAGATGAGACCTTGAATTTAACAGATATCATTCGTGGTGATATGACTATTGATACTAATGTGTTAGATGATAAAGTTTTGTTTAAAAGTGACGGTATGCCTACCTATCATTTGGCCAATATTGTAGATGACCATTTAATGGAAATTACACATGTTATTCGTGGTGAAGAGTGGTTGCCGTCATTAGCGCTTCATGTTTTATTGTATGATGCTTTTGGCTGGGAGGCTCCTGAATTTGCCCATTTACCCTTGATTTTAAAGCCCACAGGAAAAGGAAAATTGAGTAAGCGCGATGGCGATAAATTAGGCTTTCCTGTGTTTCCTTTAGAATACAAAGCGCCAGATGGTACCGTTTCAAAAGGTTATAAGGAAGATGGGTATTTTCCTGAGGCTGTTATTAATTTCTTAGCCTTTTTAGGTTGGAATCCAGGAACCGAACAAGAATTGTTTAGCTTAGACGAATTGGTAAAAGATTTTGATTTGGCTAAAGTTAATAAGGCCGGAGCACGATTTGATCCGGATAAAACCAAGTGGTTCAATCACCAGTATATGCAGCAACAGCTCGACTTAAATTTGGCTGAGCAGTTTAAAGCTATGCATTTTGAATTAGCAGAAATAGACCTCAACTACATAGCATTAGTCGTTGGTCTTATAAAAGAGCGTGCTACCTTTGTTAATGAGTTCTGGGATTTGAGTCATTTCTTCTTTGTGGCACCGTCATCTTACGATGAAAAAGCCGCTAAAAAAGCAATTAAAGACGATACTGAAGCTCTGATGCATAAGGTGATTGAGATTGTAACCACCACCAGAGAATTTACAGTTGACAATTTACAAGCCAAACTTAAAGGTTGGATTACCGACGAAAATATTGGCTTTGGAAAAGTAATGATGCCGTTACGATTGGCTTTAGTTGGCGCATTGCAAGGTCCAGATGTTTTTAATATTATGTTTATGATTGGTAAGGTTGAAACCGTAAAACGTATTGAAGCATTGGTAAAAAGCATGGATAATTAATTTAACCACAACCATTTTTAATCCCTTTTTTTGGTACTTTTTATCACAAAGGCTTATTAAACATAGAAGCCTAATGGCTGACATTTCGTACCTTGTAATTAAAACTTAAAAAATATGCTATGGGTCAATTTATTTTAATTTTAATTCTATTTCTTGTAATCGTTATTTTAATTTCATCATTCTTTGTGGTGAAACAACAAACTGCAGCTATTGTAGAACGTTTCGGCAAGTATCAAAGTATTAGACAATCTGGACTTCAACTTAAAATTCCTTTAGTTGATAAAATTTCGGTAAGACTGAGCTTAAAAATTCAACAATTAGATGTTATTATTGAAACCAAAACTTTAGATGACGTCTTTGTGCGTTTAAAAGTCTCGGTGCAATACCGCGTTATTCGCGATAAAGTTTATGATGCCTTTTATATGCTTGATTATCCGCACGACCAAATCACCTCTTATGTATTTGATGTGGTCCGCGCCGAAGTGCCAAAAATGAAATTAGACGACGTATTCGTTAAAAAAGACGACATCGCTTTGGCTGTAAAAGCAGAACTCAACGATGCCATGATGGAATATGACTACGATATCATTAAAACCCTAGTGACAGACATTGATCCAGATGCCCAAGTAAAAGCGGCCATGAATAGAATTAATGCGGCCGATAGGGAAAAAACAGCTGCGCAATTTGAGGGGGATGCCGCACGCATTCTTATTGTTGAAAAGGCAAAAGCCGAAGCCGAAAGCAAGCGCTTACAGGGTCAAGGTATAGCAGATCAGCGTCGCGAAATTGCCCGTGGATTAGAAGAATCAGTAGATGTACTAAACAGAGTTGGTATTAACTCTCAAGAGGCCTCTGCACTTATTGTCGTCACACAGCATTATGATACCTTACAAGCCATCGGACAAGAAACCAATAGTAATTTGATTTTATTACCTAATTCACCACAAGCAGGATCTAATATGCTAAACGATATGGTGGCGAGCTTTTCAGCAAGCAATCAAATTGGCGAGGCTATGAAAAATGCTAAGAAGAAAAAGGAATAGTCTTTTGCTTTTTAAAGTTGAAAAAACCTCAGAAGACGTTCCTCTGAGGTTTGTTTATTTTTGAAAGAGAGTTTATCCAAAATTTTGTGTTTTTGAAAAATAATTTCAAAATTCATAGGTT
>CAYMDB010000009.1:0-21589 GCA_964388865.1 uncultured Flavobacteriaceae bacterium | reverse complement strand
CACGCTTCAAATTTAGGAGCTCCACTGGCTAAAAAAATTGCCCAAGATTTTAATGCAAAACTTATATTAGAACGCTTTGCAGACAATCCGTTTTTGCCAAAATTTTATAAGGAGCCAGAGCGTTATGCCTTTACACTCGAAATGTCCTTTTTAGCCGACCGCTATCAGCAAATTAGTGATGATTTATCGCAATTAGATTTATTTAAGGATTTTATGGTGAGCGATTATGATGTGCACAAATCCTTGATTTTTTCAAAAGTCACATTATCTCAAGATGAGTTTCGTTTATACCGCAAGTTGTTTTACCAAGTTTATAAAGACATCGCCACTCCAGATTTATACGTGTATCTCTACCAAAACACAGAGCGTTTAAAGGAAAATATTAGGAAACGTGGTCGCAGCTACGAAAAAGATATTAAAGAGGATTACCTTGAAAAAATCAATTCTGGCTATCTTGAGTTTTTAAGAAGTCAAAATGAGCTCAATGTTAAGATTATCGATATTTCAAATAGAGATTTTGTAAAAAACCGGAAAGATTATTTGTGGTTATTGGGGGAAATTAATTCTGAGTAGCCATTATTTTATATAGAGTGTGGTAACAATTTTGCTTTTGCCACCCTCTAGGACAAGTTTATTTAAAATTGTATGGGCCTTTGCTTTAAATTTAAAGGGTGCTTCTAAAATGTCAACACCACTTTTGTGTTTTAATCGATTTCCTCGATTCGCTATAATGTCTATGTTAGGAGTAAAGCTGCCATTAGGAAGATGCTCTGTTAAAATAAGGTAGTTGTAAGGCTGCAATTTGTCTAAAATTTGCTGAATTTCTTTATTGGATAAATGCTGTAAAACTTGCCTTAAAATGGCGCAATCGGCTTGAGGTAAATCGTCTGTTGAAATATCTAAACATTGAAATTCTAATTGCGCTGCTTCAAAACGTGTTTTATTTCGCTCTATCAACTCAGGAACAATATCTATAGCAAAATATTGACGTGTATATTCCACTAAATGGCATCCAACATTGAAATCGCCACAGCCCAAATCACAAACTGTCAAATTGTTGTTATGAGATGTTAAAAACTCTACAATTGCTGCAATATAAGGTTGAATAATTTCAGGTTTGTGAGCTCCTTCACCAGACTAATAATCAAATGCATTTCCGCCCCAAAGCTGTTTCTCATAGATTTGTTGCATTACCGCTTTGGTTGGCCATGGTGTTTTTTTCATAATTGTCCTTTGAAGTTGAAGTTGAAGTTGAAATCGAATTTGAATTTGAAACTAAATAATTGTAGATTTCTTCTAGCTTCTAGCTTCTAGCTTCTAGCTTCCCAATCTCAGCTTGGAAAACACATCCCAAATCACCACCCCACAACTCACTGAAATATTTAAGGAATGTTTGGTGCCGTATTGCGGAATTTCAATTACCACATCACTGGCATCTACCACATTTTGCGCAACACCTTTCACTTCATTCCCAAAAACAAAGGCGTATTTTTCATTGGCTTGTGGTTTAAAATCATTGAGCATGGTGGCGTTTTCGGCTTGTTCAATACTCACAATTTTAATTTGCCCTTGTTTTAATTTTTGAACTAATTCTAAGGTGTTTTCAGCATATTCCCAGGCTACGGTTTCCGTGCTACCTAATGCTGTTTTTCTAATGTCGTTATGGGGTGGTTGTGCAGTAATGCCACAGAGGTAAATTTTCTCGATTAAAAAGGCATCACTAGTTCTAAAAACCGAACCGATGTTATTTAGACTTCTAATATTATCTAAAATTATGGTAATGGGAGACTTTTTAGCGTTTTTAAATTCTGAAACTTCTAAGCGTTCTAATTCGCTGTTTTTTAATTTTCTCATAGGTTTAAATCACAAAGATAAACTTTAGGTTAAGATATTTTTAAATCTTTTAAAAGCACCTGATTTAGTAAACTGTAATCTGTGTAAATTTCTACCTGAGCTTTTGAAAATTTTCATAGGTCTTTGAGATCTGTATTTTGAAATACTGAAGATAAAAAAATCGTTTTTCTTTGGGATTTTTATTAGTGGAGTTGTTTTAGTTACAAGAGAAGGAATTTACGATTATTGAATAATTTAAAAAAAAATCTAATTATGAAAACATTTAAAACAATCACAAACCTTAAAAAATTTTATCTTCCCATCGTATTGTCGTGTATAATTTCAGTTACCTTTCAGTCTGCTCATGCGCAACAAAAAAGTACCGTCCCTAAAATTATTTCAGAAGTGCCAACTGAATTAAATGTTAGTCCTATTTATTTCCAAGAATGGTATGCGGGAATTGAGGTTGGCGGAACGGGAATAAATGTATTTGCACCTCTAGTAAATCATAGCTCGGAGATTGAAATTGACCGTATATATTTTAGAAATTTAGAGGGAAAGCTTATCAAAAAAGACGAAGCGTACTTTGCATTACTCGAAAACCCATCAAAACTTTACACTTTTAAAAAGATAGAAAAACCAGACGATTATCCCTTTGAATTAGATGATTATGAATGTGTCATAAGCTATATAGAACACGGGAAAACTAAATATTTTAAAGTAAAACAACTCAATGAAAAGGCAGGTATTTATTACGAAAACGGACCACCGACGCCTTACGTTGGGTATTCAGACTCTAAATTAGCTTCAAATAAATAAGCCCTATCTAAAAGATTAATAACATCATTTTTCTACCTAAAGATTGGTTTAATCTCAGAACGAGGCTTTTAAATTTTTTACAGGCGACAAGTCTAACTCTAAAGTGACTTTACATTTGTAAATAACTTCTGGGGCTTCGGTTTTAAAAAACATCAAAATATAAGTAAATTAGCGAACTTACAGTTTTGTAAATTAATAGTGCAAAAATACAGAAATCCATTGGCTAAAAACGTAAAAAAAGAAACCCCGTTAATGAAGCAATACAATGCCATCAAGGTGAAATATCCTGATGCGCTTTTGTTATTTAGAGTGGGCGATTTTTATGAAACCTTTGGTAGCGATGCGGTAAAAGCCTCTAAAATATTAGATATCATACTCACCAAACGCGGTGCTGGTAGCGATAGCGAAACCGAGTTAGCTGGCTTTCCGCATCATTCTCTAAACACCTATCTACCAAAATTAGTGAGAGCAGGTGAGCGTGTGGCTATTTGCGATCAGCTAGAAGATCCGAAGCAAACCAAAACCATTGTAAAGCGCGGTGTAACAGAATTGGTTACACCAGGTGTGGCATTTAATGATGATATTTTACATTCAAAATCTAACAACTTTTTAGCGGCTGTCTATTTTGAAAATCAGCGCATCGGTGTTTCATTTTTAGACATTTCAACAGGGGAGTTTTTTACCTCACAAGGCAATGCAGAGTACATAGATAAACTGCTTCAAAATTTCAGCCCAAGTGAGGTTTTGATTGCCAAAAACAGTCGAAAATTGTGTTCAGAAACCTTCGGCAACGACTTTCACACCTTTTATTTGGAAGACTGGGTGTTTCAAGCCGACTATGCCAATGAAACCTTAATAAAACATTTTAATACTAAAACTTTAAAAGGCTTCGGAATTGAAGATTTATACGAAGGCATCATCGCATCTGGCGTGGTGCTTCATTATTTAAGCGAAACAAGGCACAATAAGCTGAAGCATATTGCTACAATTTCAAGAATTGCAACAGACGATTATGTTTGGATGGATAAATTTACCATAAGAAATCTAGAGCTATACCATTCTACCAATGCCAATGCGGTTACTTTAATCAACGTCATCGATAAGACCATTTCGGCTATGGGAGGACGAACCCTTAAACGCTGGTTGGCCTTACCCTTAAAACACGCTGATAAGATTAAACAGCGTCATGAAGTCGTAAAGTTTTTACTAGAAAATGAGACCATCCTTCAAAAAATTCAGGGACAGATTAAACATATTGGGGACATAGAAAGGCTTATTTCAAAAATAGCGACGTCAAAGGTAAATCCTCGCGAGGTCATACAACTTAAAAATTCTTTGGAAGCTATTGTACCTATAAAGTCTGTAGCGGGACATTGCGACAATGAAGCCTTAAGAGTTTTAGGAGATAATTTACATCGTTGCGATTTATTGCGAGACAAAATAAAGGAAACCTTAAATGAAGATGCTCCCGTTAATGTTTTAAAGGGTCATACCATTGCTAAAGGTTTTTCTGAAGAATTGGATGAACTTAGAGGTTTGTCGAAATCTGGAAAATCCTATTTAGATAAAATGCTACAGCGCGAAAGCGAACGGACCGGAATAGGTTCTTTAAAAATTGCTTCTAATAATGTGTTTGGTTATTATATTGAAGTAAGAAATTTGCATAAAGATAAAGTTCCTGCTGATTGGATCCGCAAACAAACTTTAGTGAATGCGGAACGTTATATTACGGAAGAACTCAAAGAATATGAAGCTAAAATATTAGGAGCTGAAGAGCGCATTTTAGCCATTGAGCAACAATTATTTGCAGAGTTGGTGCAATGGATGCATCAGTTTATAGTTTCGGTACAGCAGAACGCGCAGCTTATTGGGCAATTAGACTGTTTATGCGGTTTTGCAAGCTTGGCAAAAGTTAATAACTACAGTTATCCGCAGATTGATGATAGTTTTGACTTAGAGATTAAAGATGGGCGTCATCCCGTGATAGAAAAGCAATTACCCATAGGCGAGCCTTATATTGCCAATGACCTTTTTTTAGATAGAGAATCCCAACAAATCATCATGATTACGGGGCCGAATATGTCGGGAAAATCCGCGATTTTAAGACAAACGGCGCTTATTGTCTTACTCGCACAAATTGGTAGTTTTGTGCCCGCCAAAGAAGCAAAAATAGGTTTGGTAGATAAGATTTTTACACGTGTAGGAGCTAGTGATAATATTTCAATGGGCGAGTCAACGTTTATGGTAGAAATGAATGAAACAGCCTCTATTCTCAATAATATTTCAGAGCGAAGTTTAGTCCTGTTAGATGAAATAGGAAGAGGAACAAGCACCTATGATGGGATTTCAATCGCCTGGGCTATTAGTGAATATTTACATGAGCATCCTGCAAAACCAAAAACCCTTTTTGCTACGCATTACCACGAACTCAATGAGATGTCTGAGACCTTTAAGCGTATTAAAAATTTTAATGTTTCGGTAAAAGAGCTAAAGGACAATGTACTTTTTGTCAGAAAACTGGTTGAAGGAGGCAGCGAGCATAGCTTTGGTATTCATGTGGCAAAAATGGCAGGTATGCCGCAACAAGTGATTAGAAGAGCCAACAAAATTCTCGCGAAGCTTGAAAAATCGCATTCTAGTGAAGAGCTCACGGATAAGGTTAAAACCTTAAAAGACGATATGCAATTGAGCTTTTTTAATCTCGATGATCCTTTGTTAGAAGAGATTAAAGATGAAATTTTAAACACCGATATCAATACGCTAACACCTGTTGAGGCTCTAATGAAACTCAATGAAATAAAGCGCATGTTGATAAAGAAAAAGCAGGCTTAAAATAAAATGTATTTATTTTCGTGAAAAGGCTTTGCTTTTCTGAGAAAAATTTTAAATTTGCATCCGCTTTAAAAGCGAAAAAAGTTCATTAAAATCGCGAAAGTAGCTCAGGGGTAGAGCACCACCTTGCCAAGGTGGGGGTCGCGGGTTCAAATCCCGTCTTTCGCTCTATCATGATATTGTTTAAATTGACTTTAAACGTTGATATTAGAACAAAAGATAGCGACTATTGTCGCGCCTGACTGCCGCAGGCAGGGGTTTAAATCCCGTCTTTCGCTCTATTAAAAAAAATAGTAGTTTGATTACCGCGTGTAATCTAAACGCTGAAGTGGTGGAATTGGTAGACACGTTGGACTTAAAATCCAATGTCCATTAGGACGTACGGGTTCAAGTCCCGTCTTCAGTACCAAAGGGAAGTAATTTTAAAATTGCTTCCCTTTTTTTTTATGAATCTCATTCCGACACTTTAAAAATTAAAATAACAAGCATTCAGCTGTTCTTACAACGGAATAAAAACTAACCAATCTTCAATAATTTTTGTTTTATTACTTTTTTGTAACGAATGAGCTACTGTAGTATTCAGAAATAACATAAGTCAAGACACAAATATAATAATTCAACGATAAGCTTATCAGTTTCAGATAGCGTCTTTGGTTGAATAAGTCAAGACAAAACCAGTACTTTACAATAGGATGAGTAGACTACGAATCAAGACTACATGCTTTTCTTTTATCATTAATGGTGTCTTCCCATGCTTTAATCAGCATCGGCGCTATTACAACTCTTTGTTTACTATTAAAAAGCGGACGTTAAAGGCTTGATAAAACAGAAGATCAAAAAGCACAACATTCATCAGCATTTTTATTGCTGCTGTGAGATTTTGGTTTTACCTCAGAATTTCTATTTGAACTATGCCTAATAATGCTTTAAAATACGATATCGTTTGGTTGTTATTAGTTGTTATGTTTATGATACAAAACACAACACTTTTTTACTATTTCTTTGGTTCGTATTGGTGCTGTTTTTTTAAGTAAGACACCCATACGATACGAGTATTTTATACTACATAGAAGTGTAATTTCCATTATTTGACTATATTAGTACCTTAACATACCTACTAACAAACATTGAAAAAACTGTTAATTGTTTGATTATTAGGTTTAAATCTTAAGATAGTACAGATGAAGATTATTAAAACCATTCTATACTATGCACTTTTTTTGTTACCAATAGTGTTGCAATCGCAAGAGGTGCCACCAATTCAGATTTTTAGTCCTCAAGATTATGGTGCAGAGGATCAAAACTGGGCAATTTCCCAAGCCAAAAAAGGATTTATTTATGTTGCCAATAACGAGGGCTTATTAGAATATGATGGCGCTAAATGGAATCTACACAATTCACCAAATGAGGGTATATTAAGATCGGTTAGAGTTGTGGGTGATAAAATATACACAGGGGGCTATAGAGATTTCGGGTATTGGATGAAAAATAGTTTCGGGGAGCTTCAATACACCTCCTTAGCACAGAGCGAAAAATTTATAGTTAAGGAAGACGAAGAGTTTTGGGGCATAATTGATATTGAAGGCTACGTGCTGTTTCAGTCCTTTGAACGCATATATATCTATAATACTACTGAGAATAACTTTAAAATAATTGATTCCGATTTTAGAATTAATAAAATATTTAAAGTCGATCAAGGGATTTATTTTCAAAAAATAGGTAAGGGCATTTATAAAATAGAAAGAGGTGAAGAGGTGCTGCATGTGCCCTCCGATCAGTTGCTTGATACCGAAGTTATAAATATGTTTCACATCAAGGATGGTCTTTTAATCCAATCCAAGGAACGTGGATTCTATACATACATAAACCAAAAAATTGAGAGGTGGAGTACGGCTTCAGATTCCATACTGTCTACGGTTAGTATTTACAGTAGTGCACGATTAAAAAATGGTAGTTTTATTTTAGGAACAATATCAAACGGTATACTTCATTTAGACGCCGAGGGAAAGGTATTACGCAGTATAGATCAGTCTCGTGGATTAAGCAATAATACGGTGCTTTCGGTCAACGAAGACAGTTATGAAAATGTTTGGCTCGGTTTAGATAATGGTATCAATGTTCTAAATTTAGATTCTCCCTATAGAGTTTATAAAGATAAACAAGGAGTGTTGGGAACTGTTTATACTTCAACTAAGACCGAGGATTACCTCTATTTAGGAACCAATCAAGGTCTTTTTTTTAAGGCTTTAAATGCCGATTCGAAATTTCAATTTATTGAGGGTACGCAAGGACAGGTGTGGAGTATCGAAGTGGTTAATGGTTCGCTTTTTTGTGGTCATGATAATGGAACCTTTATCATAAAAAATAATCGAGCAGAAAAAATTGCATCACAAAAAGGGACCTGGGATATTAAAACAATTAAGGATGAGCCTAATTTATTAATTCAAAGTAATTATAAAGGTTTTAGTATTTTAAAGAGGACAAATGACGATTCTTGGGTTTATAGAAATAAAATTGAAGGGTTTGATATCTCTTCAAGATATTTTGAATTTATAAGTCCTTACCAGATTTTAGTGAGCCATGAGTATAAAGGTATCTATAAAATTGAGATAGATAGCGGATTTCAAAATGTTGTTAATTATAAAAAAATCGCGGTGGAAGGCGGTATTAAATCTAGTGTCTTTCGTTATGATGATGATGTTTTATACAGTTACAAGGACGGTGTGTTTCACTTTGATAATAACACAAATGCACTTGAGAAAGATAGTCTTTTAAGTACTGTTTTTACCGGAGATAAATACCTCTCAGGTAAAATAATTACTGATAGTGAGGACAATAGGCTTTGGGGCTTTACAAAAGATGAAATTACGTATTTAGAACCTGGTAAGCTATCAGGGCGACCAGAGATTCATATCATTCCTATTTCTAATCAAATGCGAAAAACGAAAGCAGGCTATGAGAATGTTTTACGGTTAGATCAGAACAAGTATCTTATTGGCACTACCGAAGGTTATATTGTCATCCATACCGACAAACTAGAATTTAATGCGTTTAACATCTTCCTAAACCGTGGTTCTTATTACTCATTGCGAAATGAGGTTGTTTCATTAAATCTTAGCAAGGCAATGGAATTAGATAATAGGGATAATAGTGTTAGATTTAAATACAGCGTTACCAACTATAATAAGCTTGTTTCGTCACACTACCAATATCGTTTGAAGGGAATTTATAACACTTGGAGTGATTGGTCTCCCAATGCTGAAGTCTTTTTTGAAAACTTACCTTTTGGTGAATATACGTTTGAGGCAAGAGCAAAGACAGGCGGTGTACTTTCAAAAAATACAATAGAATATACTTTTTCTATTAATAAACCATGGTACCTCGAACGGATAGCAATTGCCTGTTACATTATTGTAATACTGTTATTGGCTTATTCGGTGCATTATCTGAGTAAGCGCTATTACAAAAAGCAAGAACAAGATTTATTGATTCGAAAGGAAAGAGAGATGGAACTTGAGCAATCCGAAAATGAGCGTCAACTCATGGAATTTAAAAATGAAAACCTTCAATTAGATATTGAGAATAAAAATAGAGAGCTCGGTATTGCTACGATGAATCTGGTAAAGCGCAATGAACTTTTAAATAATATTAAAGATGAGTTGTCTAAAACAAAAACAACGACCGAAATTAAACGCGTCATTAAACTTATTAATTCCAGTTTAAATAGTAATAGCGATTGGAAACTTTTTGAGGAGGCTTTTAATAATGTGGATAAAGATTTTATGAAACGAATTAAGACCTTACATCCTGCCATCACTCCTAGCGATTTAAGGTTATGTGCCTATTTAAGGTTAAATTTATCCTCCAAAGAAATAGCGCCTTTACTCAATATCTCACATAAAAGTGTGGAGGTAAAACGATATCGTTTGCGTAAAAAAATGGATTTAGACCATGATGAGAGTTTGTCAAACTATATCATAGAATTATAACAACTATACAAATCTGTTTTTAACCCATACATTACCAATACAAGGTCTCAATATTAAGCCTCTTCATTCCTTGCGTTAATTTTATGTTAAGTCCTATTTAACGTTGCAAAGTCAACATTTTTTGGGGCTTTGAATAGCAATTATCGCAAAATACAGGGGTTTTTATTGCGTTGTATATTTTTTGTATAGTCGTTTTTAATGAAATCGTTAATTTTTTGTTATAAGTTGCATGTTCTAAGCAATAAATTATGAAAATAAAATTTTTAACACTAGTAGCCCTTGTTTTGTCAGCGGCTATTTATGGACAAAATCTCGATGTCTCGGGTACAGTTACCGAGGCCTCCACTGGTCAACCTTTACCAGGAGTCAATGTAATTTTGAAAAACACTTCAAAAGGTGCATCAACTGATTTCGATGGAAACTTTACACTATACGATGTTCCTGTCAATTCTATTGTGGTCATTTCGTACTTGGGTTTTATAACTCAGGAAATTACCATTGTGAACAACCAACCTTTAAACATACTTCTAAAAGAAGACACTCAGTCCCTAGACGAAGTTGTTGTGATAGGGTATGGAACACAAACAAAAAAGGAAGTTACAGGTGCGGTATCTGTAGTGGACTCTGACGCTATAGAAAAGTTAAATCCTGTAAGGGTCGAGCAAGCACTTCAAGGCCAAGTTGCTGGTGTTACAGTTACGTCAAATTCTGGTTCGCCAGGTGCGGGTTCAAATATAAGGATTCGTGGTATTTCAACAAATGGTGATGCTAGGCCATTGATTCTGGTTGATGGAAACGTGATAGAAGATTTGTCTGTGATTAATCCAAGCGATATTGAGTCAATTAATGTCTTAAAGGATGCTACTGCAGGAATATATGGTGTTCGTGCTGCCAATGGAGTTGTGCTAATAACCACAAAATCTGGAAAGAAAAATACTGATTTAAAATTTCAATTAGATTCATATTTGGGTTTTCAAACCACCAGTCAAAAAATTGATTTATTGAATGCGACTGATTTTGCAATTTATGTTAATGATGCAGCTGACCAAACTGAGTTTTTTGTCTATCCACAAAAAGGGACGGACTGGCAAGACGAAGTTTTCGAAACCGCACCAATCTCTAACATAAATCTTAGTGCTAACGGTGGAACCGAAAAGTCTGCTTATTCTTTTGGAATTTCATATCTCGATCAAGACGGTATTGTCGGTTTAAGTAAATCCAATTACAGTAGATTAACAGCTAGATTTAATTATTCCTACGATATTTTAGATAATTTAAAAGTGACTGCAACTGGTTTGCATACAATTTCAGAGAAAAATAATTTGGCAGAAGGGGGAATTGGTGCTGTTTTGTATAATGCCGTCAACGTCAACCCAAATCTTTCTGTACGAGATGAGGATGGAATGTATTCTTTAGTAGAGGATTTAACAGCAATCGAAATTAGTAATCCCCTAGCTCAAATTAAAAACACGTACAACACGACAAGGGTGTCTAAAGTGGCCGCAACTCTTGGATTAGATTATACATTTTTGGACAATTTTAAATTTAGTTCTAAGTTTCAGATAAACCATGCTAATGTTAGGGACGATATTTTTAGACCTGAAGTAAATTACGGACCAGGTAAAAGTCTCAACGTTTCGGGTAATGAGGTTGTTGACAATGGTGCTGATTTTGACGATTATACCTGGGATAACTACTTAACTTACACAAAGACGTTCAAAGAGGACCATAACCTAACAGTACTGGTAGGAACATCTATTTTTAAAACGAAGGGATTATTCTATGGTATAACGGGCATAGTAAGTACTAATACCAATAGTTTTGGGGATTCTGTTTATGATTTGGATGGCATTGAAACAGGTGTGCTTGTTCCTCGATTTAGAGATGACCAAATTGCACTTGGCCAAAATGTATTCGATGATAGATTAGGATCAATTTTTGGAAGATTACAATACAATTATAAAGGTAAGTACTTATTATCTGCGGCGCTACGTAGAGATGGTTCCTCAAAGTTTGGACCTGAAAATAGATACGGTATATTTCCTACAGGCTCTATAGGTTGGAATGTTTCGGATGAACCTTTTTTGAGAGAAAGCACATGGTTGAATAGCTTAAAATTAAGAGGCAGCTTTGGTATAATTGGTAATGATAGAATTCCACCCTTCGGATTTACGTCACTGTTAACAGGTGAGGCAACATATGCGCCAGGTACTGAAACAAGCCAAGAAGATTTGTTAAACGGTACTGCCATCGGATTAATAGGTAATCCAAATTTGAAATGGGAAGAGCAAGTTGCCCAAAACATAGGTTTTGATGCAAGTTTTTTTGAAAGAAAATTATCTTTAAGTTTAGATTTATTTTCAAGAAAAACAGAAGATTTGTTAATCGCTCCTCAAGCTTCTGGTTTAATAGGTGCTGCTGCTCCTGGCTCTTTTTTACCATTCGTAAACGCAGGAACGGTTGAAAATAAGGGTATAGAAATTAGTGTAGGGTATTCAAATTGGGTAAGTGAAGATTTTGAATATAATGTTGGATTCAATATGACCACTCTAGACAATAAAGTTGTATCTCTTAATGGAAATATACCTCCAGTCGGTGGTGAGTTTGGAGTTGGTATAAGCCAAACAGGTATTTCTCGTATGATACCAGGTTTACCACTTGGTCACTTTTATGGGTATAAAACAAATGGAATTTACCAAACACAGGCAGAGATAGATGCTTTAAATGCGGCCTCACCAGAAGGCACATATCATGAAGGTGCAGCACCTGGTGATCTTAAGTTCGTGGATATTAACGGTGATGGAGAGATTACTGCAGATGACCGTACTAATATTGGCGATCCAATTGCAGAGCTAACAATGGGTTTCAATTTTGGATTCAAATATAAAAATATAGATTTTAGTGCGACAGCCTTTGCATCAATAGGTAATGATATGGTAAGGGATTATGAGCGCAAAAACTTATATGCTAACAGAGGTACCTACATGTTAGATAGATGGCAGGGTAGTGGCACAAGTAATTCTGTGCCTAGAGCTGTTGGTGGAGCATCTATAAATACAGATTTGTTTTCAGATTTTTATGTAGAAGATGCTTCTTTTGTACGTTTACAAAATGTGCAAATAGGATATACCTTTAATCAAGATAAAATGAAGAGCATTGGAGTAGATAAACTGAGAATTTATCTTTCGGGTAATAATTTATTTACAATAACAGATTATTTAGGATACGATCCGTCAGCTAGTAATGGTGCGCCAATAGGTTCTGGTATTGATAAAGGTTTTTATCCAGTTGCGAGAACTTATTTATTAGGTATTAATTTAAATTTTTAAAAAAAGCGTTATGAAAAATGGACTAAAAAAAATTGTATTAATAATTTTCATAGGTTTTGTAGCCTGTGATGATTATTTAGATGTTGAACCAATAGGCCCTGATGCGGGTGATTATTTTAATAATCAAGCGGAATATGAGAGTGCTCTAATTGGAGCTTATGATCTGCTGCAGTCGTCATTTTGGAATGTTCTGACATCAGTTGTAGCATCAGACGATTATGCTGCTGGCGGAGATACTTTTAATGAAGATCAGCCGGTATTGCAAAATATTAATCGAATGACGCACTCCCCTGCGGACGAAGAACAGCTTAGAGAAATTTGGAATCTTATGTATGCAGGCTTAAACCGAGCAAATTACATACTAGAGTTTAAAAATAAAACAGACTTTGAAGGTAGAGATGAAATCATAGCACAAGCCTATTTTTTGAGAGCTTATTACACTTTTGAGTTAGTTAAGTTTTTTGGGAATATACCTTTAAAAATTGAAGAGCGAAATGGCGTTAAACGTATAGTAGATGCGAGAGTTGTTATTGGCGAACAGTTTGAGATTAATAGAACCCAAAATGTGGCCGAAGCCTACAGTATCATTGAGGAAGACTTGAAAGAAGCCATATCTAATTTACCTGCAACACAAGACCAGGTCTATAAAGTAACTAAAGGTGCGGCGCAAGCACTATTAGGTAAGGTTTATTTATACCACGGAACCTTTGATCAAACTAAATTTGCTGACGCGGCAACAGTGCTAAACAATATCATAGGTGCACAATATAGCTTAACAACTGGTGAAGACTATTTGAATTTGTTTGAAAGTACTATGGAAAATAGTACTGAATCTGTTTTTGAAATTCAATACACAGGTGTTGAGGGTGCAGATTGGGGCTGTATAACTTGCAGTGAGGGCAGTTATTTTGTGCAATTCTGTGGGCCGAGATCACCTTATGACAATCCAGTTTACAGATCAGGCTGGGGATTTTGCTTGCCGTCACAAGAACTATATGATATGTTTGATGATGGTGACTCAAGACGAGATGTTACGTTCTATGACTTGAGAGACGCTCCAGAAGATAGTTACAGTAAAAGTAGAGATCACACCGGATTTTACAATAAAAAATATTTACCGCGTAAAGCAGATGATAGGGTTGGAGCAGCGCCACTTAATCATGCCAATAATTACCGTGCAATACGTTACGCTGATGTGTTATTAATGGCTGCAGAAGCAGCAGTGCAAAGTGGTGGAAGCAATGCCATAAATTATTTAAATCAAGTAAGAGCACGTGCTTACGGCGATAATAGTCATGATTACAATTCTAGTGAAGGTGATTTGCTCGAAGCTATTTACACTGAGAGACGCAAAGAACTAGCCGGTGAGGGGCACCGCTTTTTTGATTTGGTTAGAACCAACAAAGCCGCGGGATCAATAGAAAATTTCTCTGTCAACAAAAACGAGGTATTCCCAATACCTTTAGTAGAATTAGAATTAGCTAATGCAGTTGATAGATGGGGTCAAAATCAAGGATATTAAAAATTATTAAATACTAAAAATTAAGAAAATGAAATTATTAAAAAACAAATTGTACGTGATAGGCTTGTGTTTGTTGTGTATTACAACTTCATGTAATGAGGATGATGATATTGGTAGTCTTGTTAGTGGTTTGGATTTTGTTATTGCGACGCTAAATGCAGAGGGTAATGAAGTTGGAGTAGTTCCTTCAACGGTACCAGGCGATAATAGAGTAGTGTATACTGTGGATTTCGGTGCTACTGATGACGATACAGATATACTACAAACTAGTGGACCAATGTTAAGATATATTTATCCGGAAGAAACAGCAACGTATACAATAACAGTTACTGCAGCTTTACCTGGTGGAGATAATGTTTCTATTACAAAAGACCATACCGTTATATTTGCTGTGGAACCACCTCTTGGTGGTGGTGATCCATTAGTTGGTACATGGCGTTTAGCCCCTGAGGCTGGTGCATTTGGCGTAGGTCCTGCATTAAATGATGTTTCTTGGTTCTCTAATTCATCAGATGACGTTATAACAAGAGCGTGTTTGTTTGATGATACTTACGTGTTCAATGCCGATGGGACGTTCCAAAATGTATTAGGTGACGATACCTATTTAGAACCATGGCAAGGGGTTGAAGAAGGTTGTGGTGCTCCAATTTTTCCTCATGATGGTTCTGCTTCAGCTACATATACTTATAATTCAGGCGGTAGCGTAACCCTTGACGGTACGGGTGCTTACTTAGGTCTAGCGAAAGTTGTGAATGGTGCTGAACTTTCATCACCGGGCGATGCTCCAGCTTCTATAACCTATATAGCAGCAGTTTCCGCAGATGGAAATACTTTAGATTTAGATATAGAAATTGCAGATGGAGGTTTTTGGTCCTTCAAATTAATAAAGGATGCACCTCCAGCACCTTCAGCCCTTGATGGGACTTGGAGATTAGCACCAGTGTCTGGAGCATTTGGTGTTGGACCAGCTTTAAACGATGTGTCTTGGTTCTCTAGTACATCAGATGATGTAACAACAAGAGCTTGCTTGTTTGACGATGCATATGTGTTTAATTCTGACGGGACATTCCAGAATGTGTTAGGTGCAGATACTTGGTTAGAAGGATGGCAAGGCGCTACTGAGGGTTGCGGATCACCAGTTTTTCCTCATGATGGTTCAGCTTCTGCAACGTATACATATGATGCCGCTGCTGGTGAGATCACACTTAATGGTACAGGTGCTTTCTTAGGTTTGGCAAAAGTCATAAATGGTGGCGAGTTGGCTTCCCCAGGTGAGGCTCCAAGTTCAATCACATATTTAGCTGAACTTTCTGCAGATGGAAATACCTTAGATTTAGATATAGAAATTGCAGGTGGGGGCTATTGGTCATTTAAACTAGTTAAAGATGTTGTGCCAACAGGTGTGGAAGGCACCTGGAAATTAGCACCAGTGTCTGGAGCATTTGGTGTTGGACCAGCTTTAAACGATGTGTCTTGGTTCTCTAGTACATCAGACGACGTAACAACAAGAGCTTGCTTGTTTGACGACGAATACGTGTTTAATTCTGACGGGACATTCCAAAATGTGTTAGGTGCAGATACTTGGTTAGAAGGATGGCAAGGTGCCAATGAAGGTTGCGGATCACCAGTTTTTCCTCATGACGGTTCAGCTGCTGCAACATATACATATGATGATTCAGCTGGTGAGATAACATTAAATGGTACAGGTGCGTTTTTAGGTTTGGCAAAAGTCATAAATGGTGGCGAGTTGGCTTCCCCAGGAGAGGCGCCAAGTTCAATTACTTATATTGCTGAACTTTCTGCAGATGGAAATACTTTAGATTTGGATATTGAAATTGCAGGCGGTGGCTATTGGTCCTTTAAATTGGCGAGACAATAAAGAGACAACACCAAATATTGATGGTGCTGGCAAGATTTTGCTAATTACCATTTTGTAATTAAAATATGTTTAACAAATAATTTAGAATTAAGTAGGTTTGTCGGAAGCCGAATCAATTTCATGGACAAACCTAAGTTGCTCTTTAAAAGTTTATGATTACCTTCTTATTCGAGGTGTGATATTGAAAATTTGATGCAGCTGTGTTAATTTGCCTTTATAATAAATTTGAAAATAATGATAAGATGAAAAACAATTTATTAAGACTTTTTGTTCTCTTGATTTCAGTCTCGGCATTTGCTCAGTCTAATACGGTTAAAGTAATTAGTGACGCAGAGGGGATGAGGTTAGTAGTTAATGATGAAGATTTTATGATTAACGGAATGAATTGGGATTATATTCCCATTGGCAAAAATACCGTAGATGCGGCATTTTGGGAAAAATCAGATGATATTATTAAAGCTGGTTTAGATACAGAAATGTCTCTGCTCAGAAATATGAATGTCAATGTGATACGTCAATACACAGGTGTGCCTGCACGATGGATTAAATATATCTACGAAGAATACGGCATTTACACCATGCTTAATCATTCTTTCGGACGCTACGGGTTAACCTTAGATGGTGTATGGACACCAGTTACCATTTATGATGATCCTGCAACACAAGAACACCTCATGGAGGAGGTAACAAATCTGGTTAATGAGTATAAAGATACACCTGGGCTTCTGTTGTACCTTTTAGGGAATGAAAATAATTATGGTTTGTTTTGGCAAGGTGCCGAAACAGAGGATTTTCCTGATGATGAGCAAGAAAAGCAATTCATTGGTGAAAACAGAGGAAGACCCATGTACAAATTAATGAACGACGCTGCAAAAGCCATGAAAGCTATTGACGGCTCACATCCTGTGGCGATTTGTAATGGTGATGTGTTGTTTATAGATATTGTTGCAGAAGAATGTAAAGACGTTGATATCTACGGTACCAACACCTATAGAGGTGTTTCTTTTGGCGATATGTTCGAGGTCGTAAAACAAAAATTAGACATGCCAATCTTATTTACAGAGTTTGGTGCAGACGCCTTTAATGCCAAAGAAAACAGAGAAGATCAAAAATCCCAAGCCTATTATATGGTAGGTAATTGGAAAGAAATTTATGCCAATGCTGCAGGTTTAGGAAAGGCAGAAAACTCCTTAGGAGGCTTTACCTTTCAGTTTAGCGATGGCTGGTGGAAATACGGTTTTGACGATAGGGAAAATGCAGATGTTCATGATAACAATGCGTCATGGGCAAACGGAGGTTATCCTATTGATTTAGTTCCAGGCGAAAATAATATGAATGAGGAGTGGTTTGGTATTTGTGCCAAAGGACCAACCAATTCAAGAGGTCTTTACGAGCTTTACCCAAGAGCGGCATATTACGCTTTAAAGGAAGCGCATCAACTCAATCCTTATGCTGAAGGAGTCAATGCTGAATTTGTGGATAATTATTTTAAAAGCATCAATCTTATGGATGCTGTTTTAAGAGCAAGAGGCGACAAGGCTGCTCTTGGGGGTAGTGACTCTCAGAAGCTAAGGATTAGTCAACTTAGTGCAAGATTTACCACGTTTAATACTGGTGGTAGTCTTATCACAACACCAGATACACCAGATCCAAATGGTAATGCATTTCCAAATCAACTTGGCTTTGATCATATGCAATCTTATTTTGTTGGTATCGAAGGAAATCCGGCGCCAAATATGAGAGCCAACGTTAATTTTAATGTCATTGGTAAGGTTGCTGAAAATCCAATTGACGAAATTTTTTATGAAAATAGAGCTAGGCCAGTTACCTCCTTAGATGGAAATAATGAACAGGTCATTGTTAGTGATATCAATCGCGTTAACGTTTATAACGCGGAATTTGAATGGAATGCAAAAGAATTTGACTTAAGAGGATTTTATAGAACCGGTCATTATCACTGGCAATACGAAGGTGATTTCTTCGGCTTATATCCAGAGGCAAATTATGGACCGAATTTAGATATTTATGGTGGTGAGATTTTAGGTGCCGAAATAGATGGTAAAGGTATTTTTGAAGGTTTAAAAGCTGCTTTTGGTCCACAACTTTGGTGGGGTGCTAACCCGGCGATGTTGTTTAAATACCAACGTAAATTTGGACACTATGAAGTGGCTGGTGTTTATCACAGAGATGTTCAAACAGAATTACGGTTTGACGAAAACGGTCAACGTATTTTAAATCAAAACCAAGTACGAAGTGGTATAATTCCTGGATGGCCTATGGAACGCGCAACTATTGCCGTCGAAAGAGATTTTGGAAATGTCAGTGTTACTTTAGGTGGTATATGGGGTGGTAGTCCACTCAATGGCAGTTTATTTCAAGATCAAAGAAAAGGAGTTGTTTTTAATGATAAAATTCAAGGTAAAGATAATTGGGGTGGTAAGGCAAAGCTTACCTACCAGGCCGGTAAGTTTAATTGGTATGCTCAAGGCGCTGTCATGGGCTTAGTAGCTAACGGAGGGGCAGATGCAACCCAAACTTTTACAGGTTGGAAATTAAAAGATACCGGTAGCGGGAACCAAACCAACTTTTTAACCGGATTCACTTACACGCTTGGCGACATACAAATAGCTCCAAACTTTTTATGGCAAAAACCTTTAGTTGCGGCTATGCCAAATGACGTGGCGGCCCCTGGTCGTCTGAGAAATTTTATAGATGACCCATTTGCTGTTCGGGCAAACCGAGAAACTACGGCAGGCGAATTATTACTAACATTTGATCCAACTCCAGGGACCTGGATGTATAGTTGGGATAATGATAGAGTAGAAGATGCCAAATTTGCCATGAATCTTGGATTTGTATACCGTTATTTACCAACAACAATGGACGCTCATATTGGTTTCTTAGCAAATCGTCAGTTTTTTGCATTTCCTAAAGCCGTACCAGCCGAAGATCTGTGGGAAATCCATACCAGAATGGTCTCTAAATTATCACCAGATTTGAATCTAATCGGTAATTTTTATTATGGAAATGGTCAAGGCAATGGTGATAGTGAGCGCTTAATTAAACGTTTTGGTGGTGATGTTAGAGCCATATACAAAAAGATGAAATTAGAAACGCATGTAAAACTAAATGACTGGGGACCTTTTGATTATCACAGAGATTTCAACTTAACCTTTCCGCTTCAATTAATGTTAGACGTTTCTACGTCATTAGGAAAACCAGATTGGTTTATATTACCAAATACAACCATTGGTTTAAGAGGAACTTGGAGATCTTTAGATGAAAATTCTCCGCGATATTCGCCTTTACAAGCACCTGAATTTGGTGTTCCGCCTCTAAGCCCTGTAGGTTTCCCTGATGGATCGGAATGGGAAATTAGAACCTACGTACATATCAATATTGGAAAATAAAAATAGCAAATGATGAGAAATAAAAAATTTAAATTTTGGAGAACAACCCTTTTTGCCTTATTGGTAATTGCAACGGGTTGTGAGAGAGAAATTTCAGATGATATTGAAATTGCAGAATATTCTTCAACAGGTGAAATTTTTACTGATAATTTTGTAGGTATGGGAAGCAATTTTTACTTTCCCTATTCGGACGGGTTTGCTAAGCCTGCAATTTTTGAGGTAGATACAAGGGAACGCTATGAAGGGTCTGCTTCCCTTCGAATTGATGTACCGAACAGTAATGATCCTGAAGGTGTCTATGTTGGAGCATTTTTTAGAGTAGACGGTGCTGGTAGAGATTTGTCGCGGTATGATGCCCTTACCTTTTGGGTAAAATCCACTATTGCCCCTACCATCGAAAGTTTCGGTTTTGGTCAAAGTGAATATACCACATTTCAAACTTCTCTTTCCAATACGCAACTATCTACAACCTGGACAAAAATTATCATTCCTATACCAGATCCATCTAAATTAACGAACGAACGTGGAATGTTTTGGCTAGTTGCAACACCAGATGAAGGTGATGGATATTCATTTTGGATCGACGAACTTAAATTCGAGAAATTAGGCACGCTCGGGCAACCAAGACCATCTATTCTTGGAGGTCAAGATCAAACAGCGCAAGCAAATGTAGATTCATCTGTGCCATTGA
Organism: uncultured Flavobacteriaceae bacterium; assembly: GCA_964388865.1. GTDB lineage: Bacteria > Bacteroidota > Bacteroidia > Flavobacteriales > Flavobacteriaceae > Winogradskyella. The sequence continues at coordinate 1,285 of CAYMDB010000009.1, read as the reverse complement.
TAAGCTTTACACAAACATTTAATAAGGCTAATGGTCAAGATGTCACTGTTAATGTATCGCCCAAATATTTTAATTTCGAAACTTCTAATCCTTTTGTGGCCTCTGTTGACGTTAATGGTTTAATTACAGTAGATGGTCCCGGGGAAATTGACCCCAATACGGGCCTTATCGATAATACAGCAATTATTACGGCTTATTTGGGAGGTGTTGAAGCTGCTGGTTCTTTAACGATTGAAGCGGTTGATATTAATATTATTTCTATTTTTAGCGACGTGTTTGCTAATGTTGCAGTAGATAATTTTAATGGATTTTACCTAGGTGATGGTCAAACCACAGCAGGAGGTGTTGTTGTCGAAAACGGAAATAATATCGTAGATTACACAGCACTTAACTTTGTAGCTATTGAATTTTATGGTAGAGACGGAAGTAACGTGCAACCAATAGATGCAACAGAAATGATAAACATGCATATTGATATAAGAGTGAACGAAACAATTAGTCCAACCGACGCACTTACGATTGAGGTTTTTAACAATTTCGCAACGAGTAACCAAATAGCAGGAAATTATACGGTATCGGGCAGCGATTTACAAAGTAACACTTGGGTAGAATTTGATATACCATTATCAAGCTTTATTGGTCTTTCTAGTAGAGATGCTTTAGGTGCTATAATCTTTTCTTCAGCAAATATTAACAATGTGTCCTTTGATAACATATATTTCTATGCTGCGAACTAATAAAAAAACTTTGCATATTATGAAAAATAAAAACTTAAATCTCAAAATAAATAAAAATCGCATCTTCAGTGCCTGTTGTTTTGGAATAATTTTCCTGATTGTCAGCTGTAACCCAGATGAAACACAAACGGTCACCAACTTCAATAAGCTTACCATGGCAGATGAGTTTGAAACTCCTGGTGTACCAGACCCCACTATTTGGAGTTATGATATTGGCAATGGCGCAGAACAAGGTATCCCAGGATGGGGTAATAACGAATTACAGTATTATACCGACCGACCAGAAAATATTGTAGTTGAAGATGGCATGCTTAAAATTACAGCGCGTCAAGAAGCCTTTGATGGTTTATCTTATACCTCTGCAAAAATTTTGACCAGAGGAAAATTTCAACAAATGTACGGACGCTTTGAAGCGCGTATACAATTACCATGGGGCCAAGGCCTATGGCCAGCATTTTGGATGTTAGGCGATGATAATGGTGGTGCCGAGGTATGGCCGCAAATAGGAGAAATTGATATCATGGAAAATAGAGGTCAAGAGCCAACTT
>CAYMDB010000008.1:0-21912 GCA_964388865.1 uncultured Flavobacteriaceae bacterium | reverse complement strand
TTAGGTGCAGAAGTGACTTGGAGTTCTTGTAATATTTTCTCTACTCAAGATCAGGCTGCCGCTGCTATTGCTGCTGCCGGAACCGCGGTGTATGCTTGGAAAGATATGACCGAAGAAGAATTTGATTGGTGTATTGAACAAACCTTATTTTTTGGTGAAGATCGAAAACCATTAAATATGATTTTAGATGATGGTGGTGATTTAACCAATATGGTTTTTGATAAATATCCAGAATTATCAGCCGGAATTAGAGGTTTATCTGAAGAAACTACAACTGGTGTTCACAGATTATACGAGCGTGTTAAGAATGGTACTTTAACCATGCCAGCGATTAACGTAAATGATTCTGTAACAAAATCTAAATTCGATAATAAGTACGGTTGTAAAGAATCTGCTGTAGATGCAATTCGTAGAGCAACAGATTTAATGTTAGCCGGTAAGCGTGTCACCGTTTGTGGGTATGGCGATGTTGGTAAAGGTACCGCAGCTTCATTTAAAGGAGCAGGTAGTATTGTTACCGTAACTGAAATCGACCCAATTTGTGCCTTACAAGCCGCTATGGATGGTTTTGAAGTTAAAAAATTAGAAACTGTTGTTGGTAATAGTGATATTGTTATTACAACTACAGGGAATAAAGATATTGTTCGTGCTGAGCATTTTAAAGCCATGAAAGACAAAACAGTCGTTTGTAATATCGGTCATTTTGATAACGAAATACAAATGGCTTGGTTAAATAAGAACTATGGTCATACTAAAAATACCATCAAGCCTCAAGTAGATAAATATACTGTTGATGGTAAAGATATCATACTTTTAGCTGAAGGACGTTTGGTAAACTTAGGTTGTGCTACTGGTCATCCAAGTTTTGTAATGAGTAATTCATTCACTAACCAAACCTTAGCTCAAATTGAACTTTGGAAAAACAGCGATAATTACGACAATGACGTATACATGCTACCAAAACATCTCGATGAAAAAGTTGCGAAATTACACTTAGAAAAAATAGGTGTTGAGCTAACGGAATTAAATCCAGATCAAGCGAAATATATTGGCGTTACCGTTGAAGGGCCTTACAAGCCTGAACATTACAGATACTAACAAATTCCTGCGAAAGCAGGAATCTCATATAAAATCCCAAGCTTCACAGTTTGGGATTTTTTTATGCTTAACAATTTGGTAAATTTAGTAGGTTGAAAATAAAATCTAAATTAACGATATTTGATTTACCTTAACTTCCACCAAAATTCACACATGAAAATACCAACCATTCTTATTCTAGTCGCGTGTTGTTTATTGAGTTTATGCGCTTGTAAAAAAAAGCAGCCAGCACAAAATGTTAACGCAGAGGTTGAAGTGATGCATCCGCGTGTTATTTGGACAGAAAAACCTGCGGAACACGCCATTGTATCCTGGACTAGCACACATTTAGGGGACGCTAATTACGTTCTTTACGATACCGTTGCGAATTTAAATATCGACAGCACATTAAAATTGAATAGCGCTAAGGATGGAAAAATATTTTTGAGACCTATGGATAATATTGAGGGAGTACCACAGGCTTACTACCACCATACTGAATTGAATAACTTAAAAGTATCAACCACTTATTACTTTAAGTATTGTACAGATAATAGCTGTTCTGAAACTTATAATTTTATCACCGCACCAGACACAGACCAAGATTATGCTTTTATTTCTGGTGGCGATTCGCGTTTGGGTGGAGAAAAACCAAGATTTGCAGGAAGAACCCCACTCGTTGAAAGAAAAAAAATAAATAAAATGATTGCTAAAATGACCGAAGAAGACCCTTCCATTATGGCATTTGCACATGGTGGTGATTATGGGACAACGGCAGATTGGCGACATTTATACTACTGGTTTGAAGATCATACTTTAACCATAACTAAGGATAATCGCATTTTACCATTGATTATTACCAGGGGAAATCACGAACATGAAATAGGTTTTCTCGAAAATTTTTGGTTGGGTGAAATCACCAATGAACATAGTGACGGTTATTTTTTTATGACTCAAATCACACCAAGCTCTGCATTAATAACCCTTAATACAGAAACGAGTATGGCAGGCAAACAATTAGAATTTTTGGAAGAAGTCTTAGAAGAACACCGTGCTAAAAACAATTGGATGTTTGTTCAGTATCACAAACCCGCTTATCCTGCGGTAAAAGATTACGATCGTGAAGATTTCTTCCACGTCCGTAAATATTGGGTGCCCTTGTTTGAGAAATATAAGATCAATTTGGCTTTAGAGTCAGACGGACATGCCCTTAAAAAAACAATGCCTATTTTAAATGGGAAGGTCGATGAAAATGGTATTATTTACATTGGCGAAGGTGGCTTGGGTGTGCCACAGCGCAAACCCGATCCAAGCAGATGGTTTTTTGGGGAGGAAAGCATTGTAGAAAGCAAGCATCACTTATGGAAGGTTGCTGTAACAGACTCTATTGCCCATATTACCGCATTCGGAATTGAGCAAGATACACTTCACACTTTTAGTATCGTGCCTAAACCTTTTTTAGTTGAAAGTATTGCGAACTAGATTTGACTTACAAAGTATAGCTAGCATTGCCCAAGTTTTAAAATTTACACTTGTACTTTATGTCATTGCCTTCTGCTCAAAACTTTATAAAGGTGCTGTTATCAGTTCTGTTTTGGTGGTTGAAAATAGCTTTAGTGAGTCTTTTTCTTTTTGGGTTGAAAAAAGCATAGCCATACTGCTGCTCTTGTGTTTGGTAGCCTTATTTTTTAAAGCTACTTATAAACCGGCATTATGGGTTATCACCGTTTTTTTAGTGGGATATGCGTTGCTAAGTTATTTTAACGGTGGCAAAGCATTTATAGAACTGTCCTTACTGTCTGCAATCTCAAAATGGTGGCTACCTACATTAACCTTGTATGCAATGTCCTGCTATTACAAGCGTCAAGTCAGTTTGAGTCGTTGGTTTGTATTTGCCATTCAACTTTCCATTTTTATAATTTTTATGGCTCATGGAATCGGTTGTTTCTTAGAAAATGGACTCTATACCGATTATATCTTAGGGTTTGTGCGTGACTACACAACGTTCTCAATAAAGCAACAACAAGCAGAACAACTGCTGACTTTAATTGGCATTATTGATGTAACTGTTGCCGTTTTAGTACTAAGCAAACCTTTTAAAGCCTTAATATATTGGGTAATTTTTTGGGGCTTCCTAACGTCCTTGCTCAGAATTGTTGATGCCAGTATTTTAAACTACGACGAATTTTTAATGCGTGTACCACATTTTGGATTACCACTTGTGCTTCTTATCATTTTGAAGCAAAAAATTGAGCCCGTAAACTAGTTTTCCAATCCAAGCTTATCTAAATCGTAGAAATAGAAGTTTTGTTCGTCGTTCATAGCAACAAATAAACCACTTTTAAAGGTGTCGTTTAATGGAACAGCAACCACATCGCAACCATCAGTTTGTTTGGTGGCGAGGTTTAATTCTTTAATAAATTGGTTGGTTTCTCGTGAAAAAATATTGAAGGTTTCAGCTTGTTGGTTAGAAACAATGATGTAACCCTTCTTACCCTCTAAAGCCACAATAGCAATGCCTTCATTATCGCGTTTAAAAGTGTCTCCTCCAAAAACACTGAGCTCCTCATTTCCCATGTCTGGTTCGGCATAATATTTTCTAATACCGAAGGTTTCATCAGAATAATAAATGTGTCCGAGAGCATCGTCTACGGCAATGGCTTCAATTTCTTTCTTACCGCTGTATTTTCCAAATTTTCTAACTAAGGTTAAAGCCACTTTTTTGTTAACATAATCAACTTTATACTGTTCTAAATACCCCTCTTTCGGACCGTCTTTTCTGCCAACTATAGCGTAAAGGGCACCATCTTTTGGAGATTTGTACAAACTTATGCCCATGGGTAGTCTCATTTCTGGGTTGGTTTCATCTTTAAAAACTGGAAATCCGCCATTGTCTAAAGGTCGCATATCTGGTACTGAAAAAATGCGTATTTGTTCACGCTCTCTTTCCGTAAAGGCCATAATATCTAGAGATACAGAATCGTTAACCTTAAATCCTTGTCTAATATCAACATTATTTGGTCTTTTTAAATCTCTGATGGTTTTGCTTTCAATGATTTTTCCGTTGAGATCAAAGGCATAAATAGCTCCATCGGTATCTTTATCAGTACCGAAAACAATACTTTGAGCTGGATTTTCAGGATGGATCCAAATGGCAGGATCATCCGTATCATGAAGTGTTTTCTCGCTAATAACATCAGGAGTTATTTCTGGTAAATTATTGCTATTACAAGCAAAAAGAAGACTTAATACTAAAAAAACTGAAATGGATTTTAATCGATATTGTATCATCATTTTAATTATTTTTGAGATTGGGAATAAGTAAAAATAAAAAAAGGGCTATTTCAAGATTGAAATACGCCCTTTTTTTTGGTCAATTTGCAACTTAAAAAAGATCGTACTTGAGTCCGATTGTAAATCGTCTATCATAGAACTCTACTTGTTGTGTGCGATTTCGCACTCCTTGGAAATATCTTAGAGGCTGATTGGTAATATTGGTTAAATCTGCATAAATTCTAAGGTTCTTACTTAAGGCATAGGTAACGTTGAAGTCTAAGAAAAACTGCTGATCGTAATATCTATCTTCAAAATCATTACCACCAAGTTCATCTAAATAAGCATCAGAAAAGTTACCTGAAAGTCTAGCTGTGAATTTATCGTCACCATAGCCTAAAGAGGCATTAAACATATTTGGTGTGGCTCCCGGTAATTCGAGATCTCCCCTTTCGTCACCATCTTCGTTTCTTATACCATTGGCTTGTGAATTTAAGTAGGTATAGTTTAAATAGATACTCAAATTTCTAGCAAATCCAGGTAAAAAATCTAACTGACGTTGAAAGGCAAATTCTGCACCTGTAACATAAGCGTCATCCCCGTTTTGAGGTTGAAAAGTTTCAAAGCCTGCATTAGGTTCACCAGCTGGAACTTCACCTATTTGCGTATATATAAAATCATTGATGCGCTTGTAAAACACACCACCAGAAAGGATACCTACATTTTCAAAATAATGTTCAGCCATTATATCAAAGTTCATAGAGGTGGTAGGGTCTAGTTCTGAATTACCTAGAACTATTTCTTCGTCATCAACAAGAATATCAATAGTTGGTACTAAATCTATATAGTTCGGTCTAGCCAGTGTGTTGGTCCAGGCGAATCTAAAGATCGTATTGTCAGTCAAATCATATTTTAAATGTACACTTGGTAAAATGTTGGTGTAAGAACTCTCATCCGTTACCTGACCAATAAGCTCTTCTTCATCTATGATCTGATTTCCTATTGCTGTTACTTTGGTAGCCTCAATACGCACACCAGTAAAATACTGAGCTTCTCAGAAACGCGCTGGTTAGCCATTACATAACCTGCAAAAACATCTTCGGAGACATTGTAATTTCCTCTTAAATATTCGTCAGGGATATCCTCACGATCAAAAAGCGTTGAATTATTTAAATCTAAATTTCCTAAAAATTCGCGGGTTACAAAAGATCCAGCTGCATACTCACTTCCTGGCAGATAGTCAGGGTCGGTAAAATCTCTGGTAGGGACATCGGCCAATGTGCCAAATGCTTGTGGATTATCGTCTGTAGGTTCAAACTCAAAAAAGTCATTGTCTCTAAACTTATCTTTAAATCTTAATCTACCACCAAATTTGAGAATTCCATCGCCGTGTCCGAACCAATCTTGAGGTAACGTAAAATTTAAAAAAGCATTAGCGTCTTCTTCTTCTGTATATTGGTTTTCTTCAGATATTGAATTGAAATTAAATTGATCTGGAGTTACTTGAGCAGCATTGGTTGGTGTAAAAAATGGAAACCTCGGGTTTGAAAAATCTCCAGCCAATGAAACATTGCTACCTGTTCTATAAGAAGTATATCGTTCGTTAAGTCGCTCTTCTGAAGCCTTTGCGACTGAGGTTATCCAGTCTATTTGGAGATTACCTAAAAGATGTTCACCAGACAATGTGAAATTATACATTCTTTGATCTTCTAAACGGGTATTTTGAATTCTACCTCCAGGTATACCACCTTTCGTTTGGCGTCTTAGTCTACCCTCATATCCCGTAATGTTTTCTGTGCCTGGTGAAAAAACAGGCTCTATATTATCATAACGTAATCTATATCTGTTTTCGCGGTCGTCACGCCAGTTGTACATTGATTTAAAAAAGATTTTATTATTATCGTCAAAAGCATAATCAAAATTAGCAGAGAAACTGCGTCTAACACGTTGCACAAAATAAGCACGAATGTCGCTTTCTTCTAAATAAGGACTTACTGTGATATCTTCACCGGTCAAAGGACTCTCAGCTTCGTTCACCCAAACACCTTCAACGTTATCAGAGCCAAAGTCATTGTCGTTGATGGAGGCAGAAATCATCCAACCAAATTTAGAATCTTTAGAGCGGTCACCTAAAATAAAAGATCCGTTTATAATACGTTTATCAGTTAAAAAGTTAATACCCGAACCTGCCGTTGCAGAAAGTCTAAAGCTTTGTGGTGAAGATCGCGTAATTAAGTTTACAGAACCTCCAAGAGCATCACCGTCCATATCTGGCGTCACCGCCTTGTTAACTTCGATAGTCTGAATCATATCAGACGGAATTAAATCCATTTGAACATTTCTATTATCTGCCTCCGCAGATGGAATACGACTACCATTTAAGGTCACACTATTTAGCTGCGGTGCTAAACCTCTAACGATTATATTTCGAGATTCACCTTGGTCTACCTGCATGGTTATACCTGGAATTCTTCGCATGGCATCACCAATATTGGCATCAGGGAATTTCCCAATTTGGTCAGTAGATACCACATTGGTAATGTTTGCTTTATTTCTTTGGGTGTTTAAAGCTCTTGCCTGACTGTTTAAAGAATAGCCTCTAATTTCAACCGCAGAGAGTTGTTCGGCATTTTCAGTTAATTTAAAATTGACAGTAACAGTAGCGTTAGCTGTTACAGTAACTGTTGAAGACACATTTTTAAAACCTAAGTACTTCACAGTAACTTCGTGAGTACCTTCGGGCACATTGTAAATGGTGAACGCTCCGTTTTCATTTGTAATGGCTCCTTTATTTAAGCCTTCAATAAAAACATTAGCTCCAGGGAAATAGAGTCCAAAATCATCAGTAATGACACCTTTAATGTTTCCGTCTTGGGAAAAAGCACTAAACATTACTGTCATAAAAATTACGAGGGAAAATTTAAATTTCATGGTTGGTTATTTTTCATGGGTTGTTATTTTTTCAAAACTATAGGAAAGTGTTGTCTTGACAGTTAAGGCAAATTAAACTTTGAGTTAAAAAAAATCCAAATGGCTGCAGTTTCAAATTAATTTTAACACTAATTTTACAAATAGAGCACATTTAGTTAAGATTAAAGCCACTGAATTATTTAAAAAACTTGGTAGATTCCCAATGTTTACAATGGATTTGCGGCTAAGTACTTTTTAATGTTATATTAAGTACTTTTTTTTCGCTATAAGACTTTTCGCGCTTTTCAATCAAGTTGACTTTTTCTTTTGAATTACATTTTATAAGCTTACATTTCATTTGAAGCCCCTGAACATAACATCCTAATATAAACGGTTCAATTAGTTTAATTTTTTCAATGTTGAACGTAGGTTTAAAATAGGATGAATCGGGATAATTTGGTTTCGTCTTTATTAAAAAAATACTATGAACTATATGTCAAAACTACCTAATTCAAGTACTTCCATTTTTGCAGTAATGAGCGCTTTGGCCAAAGAGCACAATGCTTTAAATCTGTCTCAGGGTTTTCCGAATTATCCGAGTTCGAAAAAATTGATAAACTTGGTAACTAAAGCCATGAATAATGGTTACAATCAATACGCGCCAATGGCTGGTAATTTAGAATTGCGCTTAGCGATTACAAAAAAATACACCACACTATACAAGAGCACCTATCATCCAGAAAATGAAATTACAATTACAGCAGGAGCTACCCAAGCCATTTATACTATAGCTTCAGCTTTTGTAAGACCAAAGGATGAGGTCATTATTTTTAAACCCGCTTACGACTGTTATGAACCTGCTGTTAAAATTAATGGTGGTAAAACCATCCCGATTCAATTGTCGGCACCAAATTATAAGGTAAATTGGGATGAAGTGGCTTCGAAAATAAGCTCTAAAACTAAAATGATCATTGTTAATTCTCCTCACAATCCAAGCGGCACAATTTGGTCTAAAGCCGATTGGCTACAACTTCAAAAGTTGACAAAGAATACCAATTTCATCGTTTTGAGTGATGAAGTGTACGAGCACATGGTTTTTGATGGTGAAAAGCATCTTAGTGTATGTGAGTTTGAGGATTTAAAACAGCGCAGTTTTATAACCGCGTCTTTCGGAAAAACCTTTCACACTACAGGATGGAAAATTGGGTATTGTTGCGCACCAGATTACCTGATGTCTGAATTTAGGAAAGTACACCAGTTTGTTGTATTTTCTATCAATCATCCAACACAGAAAGGCATTGCAGATTATATGCACGACCCGGAAACCTATTTGGGATTAGATGCATTTTTTCAACAAAAGCGCGACTTATTTTTAAACTTAATTTCGTCTTCAAAATTTAAGTTTACACCGTCGCAAGGCACCTATTTTCAAGTCTTAGATTATTCCAATATTTCTGATGAATGCGATGTGGATTTTGCCAAACGTTTAACTAAAGATTATAAACTTGCTACGATTCCACTTTCGGTTTTTAATGAAAATAATAAAGACGATAAGGTCATTAGAGTATGCTTTGCCAAAACTGATGAAACATTAGTAAAAGCAGCAGATATTATAACAAAACTTTAAATGTTAATTTGTTAGAGTTGGTGGGATTTTTCGTATCTTATATTGTTAATTTTTAAATAAAAAAACCGACTTATCATGAAATTAAATAAAATTGTAATTGTATCAATTTTAGCACTAGTAATGTCCTGTGGAAGCAGTGAACGTGTTATTACAAACGATGGAAAGATTTACGAAGTTAAAGGAAATACCATAAAAAGTGATGGTATGGACGTTACAGAGAATTTAAGCCAAGCAAAGAAAGAAAATATCGAAGCCTTAGCTAGCGCCAAAAAAGAGGCAAGGGAAGCCGCTGAGAAACGCCAAGAGGAGTTGGATAAACTTAAAAAACAGCAAGAAAAGATTGAGAAAAAAGCACAAAAGCGTCAAGATGAATTAGAAGAAAGAAAAGAAGAAATAGAAAATAAGCAAAAAGAAAAAGAAGACGCTCGCGATGATTATGTTAAAGCTAAAAAACGTTTAGATGATAAAAGAGAGCGTTACGAAGAATTAAAAGAAAAGGGTAAATTATCACCTAAAGATGAAGATAAATGGCAAAATCGCCTGGCGAAATATGAAAAAAGAGTCGAGGATGCCAAAGAAAAATTAGATAAAATTAGATAAATTATGAAACACATCCTCACTATTATCTGCATTGTATTTGCATTAAATTTAAGCGCTCAAGAAGTTGAAAAAGACGGTAAAATTTATACAGTTAAAAAAGAAAAAATATTTTTAAACAAAACTGAAGTAACAAGTACCTTAAAACTTGAAGAAAAAGAAGTGATCCTAGAGCGAGCATCAGAGATTTCTACTAAATTGAAATTACAGAAAGAAGCTGAAAAAGCTATCAAAAAGGCAGAAAAAGAGAAGAAAAATGCCGAAAAAGCTCGAAAAGATGCTGAAAAAAAGCAAAACCAGGCAGAAAACGAATTAAGAATTAAGGAAAAACTTCAAAGCAATCTCAACAAAGCAGAAAAGAACTTAGATAACGCGCAGTCTAAATACGAAAAGCTAAAGAAGAAGGGCAAATTATCGCCTGTGGACGAAGAAAAATGGTTAAAGAAAATTGAAAAGCTTTCTGATAAATTAGAAAAAGCTAAAAGAAAAGTAAAAAACGGCTAACCTATGAGTAAATCTCTAACTGTTGCATTAATCCAAACAAATTTAGTTTGGGAAAATCCATCTGAGAATAGACGTGTCTTAGATTATAAGATCAATGCCATTACAAGGAGTGTTGATCTTATTATTTTACCTGAAATGTTTAGCTCTGGATTTACTATGAACGCCAAAGCGGTGGCAGAACCTATGGATGGAATTACGATAACTTGGTTAAAGTCTGTTGCAAAGAAAAGCGATGCTGCTATTATTGGGAGTATCGTAATTTCTGAGAACGATATGTTTTATAACCGCCTAGTATGTGTTGAGCCTTCAGGTGCCATTACAAGCTATGATAAACACCATACATTTACTTTAGCGGGTGAGCACAAAGTTTACACAGCTGGTACCGAAAAAATTATTTTCAAGTACAACGGTTGGAAAATTTGTCCGCTTGTATGCTACGATTTGCGTTTCCCAGTTTGGGCTAGAAATGTTGAAGATTATGATGTGCTCGTCTATGTAGCCAATTGGCCAAAACTGAGAGTCAATGCTTGGGATGCCCTTTTAAAAGCACGTGCTATTGAAAACATGGCGTATTGCATTGGAGTAAATCGTGTGGGCTTAGATGGTAATGATTTTGAATATTCTGGGCACTCTGCAACCTATGACGTTTTAGGACATCGAATGGATACCATACCAGAAAATGAAGAAGCTATCGAAATTGTGACTTTAGAAAAATCACGCATTACGGAAAATCGGGAAAAGCTTGGTTTTTAAAAAAAAAAAGATAGCTTTAATCTAATAAGGTGAAATCGACAATAAAATCGAAGCTAGAGCGAATTTCTTCAATGGGTGGTGCATAACTCACACGTTCGGGTTGAAGGCCTAATAAAAAATTTCCGGTGTCGTACTTGCCATTTTCGTTAGAATCGTAAACAACACGAAGCGCATATAATTTAGGTTGCAAATTTAAAAAATTCACAACAGGAGATTCTGTAGTATAGCGTTCGTAAAGTACATCACCTTTACTGTCTACCAACTGAACAATAAGTGGGAATTTAGCATTTCTAAGATTTACCCTTAGGTTACCGTATTCAGATTTCATTTTTGTTCTAAACGAATAATTTAAAGTGTCTTTGTTTGCCCCGTTAAAAAAATCAGAAAATGTCCCAGGTAGCATAGTGAACTCATATTTTTGTCCTTCTTCCTTTGAAATTGGAAACTTGTAGCGGTTAAAAATAGAATCGTATTCTACCCTATAAGGTACTGATAGGGAGTCCTGATTAATTAACTTAACTTTTGAAGTGTCAACAGCCGTTAAAGGAAGGTTGGCTTCAATTGTAAAGTCTTGGTCAAAATTTAAAGTACCAGATGTTAAGGCCTTCATTTTAAGTGAGTCTGCTTCAAGCGCTCTAAAACGATGGTTGAACGTATCTACAGATTTACCATTGGTGACGATAAAAAATGTAGTATCGATCTCAAATTTTGGTTTATACCAGTAGTATAAGGTGTCGGTTTTTTGGTCTTTAATGATTCGGGTTTGGTAGTCTTCAGGTGTTTCACCTAAAACCTTTATGCGTATTGAAGTGTAATCACCTTCATAGGGAAAGATAATTCGAGATTCACCATCTTGTTTTGGTTTAATCGCCTTAAAGTTTGGCTCTTCTTTAAATAATATTAGTTTATATGAGGAATCTGAAGGCACCGTAATATGTCCTTCTTTAAAACCTATCTTATCATCTTTTTGGTCAAATTTATAATTGCTGTTTTTGTCTTTTAAGGCAATCAGTTTATAGGTCCCTGCTTTAATATTTTCTATGTTAAAGGTTGTAAGACTGTCTAGTGTGTTGGTGATATATCTCGGTTTTTGTTTATAAACAATGGAATCGGTGTAGGTTGAATCTACTTCATAAAGCATGACGGATATAAAAGGATCTGGTTTTTCGCGTAAAGCGTCTACGACGTATCCATTTACGGACAAGGAGTCAATTGCTGCACCTGTAGAAAAAACATAACGGTAATAGGGATAGGGGTTTTCTTCGTTATTATCAACTATGCTTTCACCAAAATTAAAAGCATACGTGGTATTAGCTCGTAAAGTATCTTCTATTTTAATGGTAATGTATTTGCTAGCTCCTCCCATTGGTGTAATAATTGGGTCTGTGTCCATCGGTGGTGACACAATAAGTTGTTTGCGCAAATTTTTAATTTTAACGTATTCGTCAAAATAGATTACAATTTCATTTCCTTTAAAATTTGTTGAATAATTCTCAGGCACGGCTTTTAAAATAACTGGCGGTATTTCATCTATTTCTCCACCCTCTGGAGTGCCGCGATTTGCGCAGCTGGCAAGGCCAATCACAATACAGATTAGAATTAAAATTCGCAATGAGGATAAGCGCATCTACTTGAAATATTTAAACACAAAGAAACAATATTAAAACCTATACACAAAACATACAGGATGCCTAAAAAACGAAACCTGCATCCTTATAGGCAAGATATCAATCTGCAATTGCCATCGTTGCTACACTTAAGGTAATATTATCAATTTTTAACAAAACCAAAGCGCAAGCTTCAACTGTTGCGCCTGTTGTTATGATGTCGTCAACCAATAAAATGTGTTTCCCTTTTAACGATTGATTTTCCGAAATATCAAAAAGTGCTTTATCATTCCATCGCAATAATCGCTTTTTAAACACTTGCGTTTTAGTAGATTTTGTTTTTATTAAAACCGATTCATTATACTCTGCATTTAGGGCTTTAGCAATTTCTTTTCCAAATTTAGCAACCTGATTATAACCGCGTTTACGGAGTTTGCTGCGATGAAGGGGTACAGGGATTACAACATCGATAGCACCGTAAGCATCAAGTGTACTGAGCTCTTGTCCCAACCACTGACCTAAAAAAGATCCGATTTGCTCATGGCCTCTATATTTTAAATTGTGCAATAATTGCTGCACCATTCCTTTTTTAGAAAAGTGAAATAAGGCTGTTGCATTTTCAAGTTTTACTCTTCCGTATACGGTTTTTTTTACAGTCTCAGAATTTTCAAAGTGAAAATTAGTCACGGGTAAATGATGTCTGCAAGATGTACATACAACCTGCTCATTATCACCTAAAATACCGTTACAGCTCTCGCATACCTTAGGAAAGAATAAGTTCAACAAATTTTTTATCACTTTATCGATTAAAATAAATTTACATTTCAAATAACTCTAAGTTCGCGTTAAATTAACAAATTAATAATGATAGTTAACCCTCAATTATTTAACTATAGATTAATTATTAGTTCTTTGTTAGTCGTTTTAACTGTTTTAGGGATTTTTAGTTTCACCAATTATAAATCCATTAAATCTTACGAGGAATTCCTAAAACAAGAAAAAGCTTTGATAGAAATAGAACTATCAGACCTCTTATTAAGTTACGACGAACTCATCGAGGACAATGATGTCATAGATTCTCAGCTAGTAGAAGCAAAATTAGAGACGCAAAATGCCTTAGACTCTTTACGTTTAGTAAAGAGTGATTTGTCTGTGATTAATACGTTTAAAAATCAACTTACAAGCTTAAAACTAAAAAGTAAAACATTACTTTTTACCATAGACTCCCTCAATACTGCTAATTTAAAATTACAACAAGAAAAACGCTATGTCTTAAATATCCTACAAAAGAAAACTAGGGTTATCAATGCATTAGAAGAAACCAACGAGGCACTTAGTAAAACAATTGACAATGCTTCGTCATTAAGAGCAAGTACTATTAAAGCGGAAGCTTATAAGTTAAGAGCGGGTAAAAAACAGCTAACGGATAAAGCAAAACGTGCAAATACTATAGATGTGTGTATCACACTTACTGAAAATCCGCTCGCAGCAAAAGGGAAAAAAGATATTTATATACAGATCTTAAGCCCTGAAGGAAACGTGGTTTCAGATAAGGGTGAAATAAAATTTGGTGAGGCTTCTTTAAATTTCAGCAAAAAAGAAGTCGTTAATTACAACAACGAAAACCTCAACATCTGCACGACCATAATTGCAGAAGACAAAAATCAGCCTTTCTCAAAAGGTCACTATTTTATTAATGTCTTTCACAAAAATGAAAAGCTTGGGGGCACAAGCATTCATTTAAAATAATCTATTCTCATAATTTTTCGAAAACCGGTCTGTTAATCAGAGCGGTTTTCTATTTTTGCAGCATGGCAAACGACGATCAATTTAAAAAAGTAATCTCTCATGCAAAAGAGTACGGTTACGTCTTTCAGAGTAGTGAAATCTACGATGGCTTAAGTGCTGTTTACGATTACGCTCAGAATGGAGCAGAGTTAAAGAAAAATATACGCGACTATTGGTGGAAAGCCATGGTGCAAATGCACGACAATATTGTAGGTATTGACGCTGCAATTTTTATGCATCCAACCACATGGAAAGCGTCTGGGCACGTAGATGCCTTTAATGATCCTTTAATTGACAACAAAGATTCTAAAAAACGCTATAGAGCTGATGTTCTGGTGGAGGATTATTGTTTAAAAATTGAAGCAAAAATCAACAAGGAAGTCGCAAAAGCTGAAAAACGTTTTGGCGATGCTTTTAAAAAGGCTGAATTTGTATCGACCAACGAACGCGTTTTAGGCTACCAAGAAAAGATTGATACCATTCTAAAACGTTTAGGACAATCCTTAGAAAAGGAAGATTTAGCAGATGTAAAAGCGCTTATCGAAGAGCTTGAAATTGCAGATCCGTTAACAGGAAGTAGAAATTGGACGGATGTTAAGCAATTCAACCTAATGTTTGGTACCAAGTTAGGTGCCTCTGCAGAAACGGCAATGGATTTGTATTTACGTCCAGAAACCGCTCAAGGTATTTTTGTCAATTTCCTCAATGTTCAGAAAACAGGCCGTATGAAGATTCCTTTCGGAATTGCACAAACAGGTAAAGCCTTTAGAAATGAAATTGTGGCAAGACAATTTATTTTTAGAATGCGTGAGTTTGAACAAATGGAAATGCAATTTTTCATTAAGCCAGGCACGCAAAAAGAATGGTTTGAGTATTGGAAAGACCAGCGTTTAAAATGGCACAAATCTCTCGGTTTAGGAGAAGAGAACTATCGCTTTCACGATCACGAAAAATTGGCGCATTACGCGGATGCGGCTACAGATATTGAATTTAATTTCCCATTCGGATTTAAAGAATTGGAAGGAATCCATTCGCGCACCGATTTCGATTTAAAACAACATGAAGAATTTTCGGGTAAAAAACTTCAGTATTTTGATCATGAAGAAAACGCGAGTTATACTCCTTACGTATTAGAAACCTCAATTGGTTTAGATCGTATGTTTTTAGCGGTATTTTCAAATGCTTTAGTGGAAGAAGAATTAGACAACAACACTACGAGAACAGTTTTAAAATTACCAGCGGTTTTAGCACCAGTAAAAGCGGCCATTTTGCCTTTAGTAAAAAAGGATGGTTTACCAGAAATAGCCAAGAAAATTGTTGAAGACCTAAAATGGGATTTTAGCGTAGATTACGATGAAAAAGATGCCGTTGGAAGACGTTACAGACGCCAAGATGCCAACGGAACACCATTTTGTATTACTGTAGATCACGATACTTTAGACGACAATATGGTGACTATCCGCCATAGAGATAGCATGGAACAGCAACGTGTGAAGATTGAAGATTTAAAAGATATTATAAAAGCCGAAGTTGATGTCAAGCACTGGCTTATGAAAATATAATAAATTCCTGCGCATCCCGATAGCAATTGGGAGAATCTCATGAATAGAAAACACCCAAGCTGTTTATTTGGCTTGGGTGTTTTTATTTATAAATGTTCGAGCGACTTAAAACCGATAACCAAAATTAACGGCAAAGCGCAATTCAATATTGTCTAAGTAATCGGAATCAAAATTTCCGAGATTTCTAGCAATATCGCCATTAAGCGCAAGGGTAAATTTATTGTTAAATAACCATTTATGTCCTAATCCAAAACCGGCTGAAACTCCGCCCACGTCGTATTTAAATTGTTCGTTGACTTGAGTTTCATTGACATAATCATAATAGTAATAATCTTCAACGGTTACTTCACCAGTTCTCAATTTTAATTGTGGATAAAAGAAGAACCCTGCGTGATCTTTAGAGCTCGAGAAATATATAAGATAGCCTGCTTTTAGTGACACCGCGGTACTCTTTTCTAAGTAACCAGCATCGTAATACCCGTAAGTGTCAAAAAAGTTCACGCCAATAAAAAGCGATTGATTTTTTTCAAAAAGTCGTTCGTAGTTTACATTCAAAGTTCCTGCAATAACAAGATCTAAAAGATTGGTTGAAAGTTCTGATTTTTTTGGCAAGTCGTCTGCAGATTCTTGGGCATTAATCGTGGCTACAGAAAGTAGCATCACGAGAGCTAATAAGGTTGTTTTCATATAGATTGTTTAATTGATGATTTATTGGTGCTTCAGCGCAACAATTATACCACTAAGATGCGAATCTATGACCAAGGTTGCGTAAGAATTAACTTAAATTTAAAAATAGGCTTTCAACTGAACCGTCCCTGTATGAATCGTTCTTGATGTTTCTGTTTTTCTACCGAAGTAGTTGAGGTTTAGGTCTAAAAATTTTGTCAATTTCTTTTGAGCTAACAAACTCCATGTAAAGTTTTTGCCGGGTTGTAAGCCTTCGAGCATCTGATAAGCCACGGGTGTATTAGGATTGCCATCAAATTCATTCTGAAAAAAGTTGAATTCACCAGTTAAGGCCACCATTTGAGCGTTGTTGTAAGTGAAGGATAGCCCGTAATTGTTCTGCGATAATTGTTCTAAATCTCCTTGAGAATTATCTTTGGTGGTGTATTGATAAAACACATCAAATTGCGCATTTTCATTAAAGAGATAGGATAATTTGGGTTGAAATCGGGTTTCATCAATGGTATAATTTCGGTTGGTAAAATTTTCGCTTAAACTTTCATCACTGCCAAAACTAGCAAGGGTATTAATCAGCCAACTCGATTTAAACTTATGGTTAAAATTAAGTTGATGATTAATTAATTTGTTTTCTTGAAACCCTATGGATAATAAATTTCGACTGGTATTGGTCAAATACGTGTAGGACGTCGTATAGCGTTGTTTACCTCTATTGTAGAACAACACATTGCGCACGCTATTGTTTAGGGCTAATTGATTTTCTTCATCGTCTTTAAACGGATTGAGATTAAAGTTATTCCCTTCACGTCTAATCTTTCTATCGATGAGATATGAGGTTTGATTGTAAAAATGCGAGAAAAACTTTTCGGTTTTATCTTCTGAAGTGCTCCAGCTTTGTGGATTTATAGTTAGGGTCTGACTCAATCGGTTTTGATGTGTCCTAATAAAGATCTGATTTGGTAACAGCACCCTGATATAACTGCCTTGGTCTGCAAATTGTGCAATTTCAAATTCATTGAGTTCTTGAATGCCATTTTCGTTGTAATCAATCCATGTGTAAGCTCCTTGTCCGGCTTCAACTTCAACGTAAGTAAAATCTTGCTGTGGTAAGGTACCCGAATTGGTTTCAAAATTAGTGTTCCAAATAACCATATTGTTGAATAACTTCTGATTAAAACTCAACCTGCTATTCAAACTTTGTTCATTTTGAATGGCGGGGTCTTCCGATTTCAAATCCCTGTAATTCACAAAGACTTGAAGATTTGTATTTTGGTTCTGAATTAATCGCGATTTCAAATAATACGTATTTGAACTGTTCACGCGCTCTACAGAATTATTTCGTAAACTATCATTAAATCGTTTTATATAGCCAACTTCCGCATATACTTTAGTGCTGTCTCCTACGCCTACAAAGGCTTCATAAGCTTTAAATTTCTGACTCAATGGGGTTAAGGAGTCGGTGCGTATAACGGTTTGTTCGTTGTCTTCAAGAGCAACCTTAGCACCAGCCCATTTATTGTTTTTCCCATAAACTATTCGGTTAAACGATCTTAAAAAAGTGGAACGATTAACAGTACTTTCATTATTTAAAATACTTGAATTTGAAAACAGTCTGAAATCACCCAAACGTAAATTGGCATTTAAATTATGTCGATTTCCATTAAAATTTTCAGAATAATTGAGATGTTCAAAATTATAAGTTGCGGTTCCTTTCTTTAAATGGGACAGTTGTAAACCTGTGGTAAACAACAATTGATTGCCAAAATTAAAATTGCCCTGATTACCTTGGGCATTATCTAAATTCCAATCTCTGCTAAACTCAGCACGGTACAAACGCTGAATGGTTCTAAACTGTTTGTGAATAAAATCGGCATCTACTAAAGCCGATAAATTCCATAGGCTATCTGATTTTACAAGGTTTTGCTTCACAGTTAACTTTCCTGCGAAGCCATCATTATTATCGTCATCTAAACTTGAAAATAAATTTTCATCGTTTTTACTGCCAGCCAATTCAAAAAAGATATCTGTTTTTTGTGTGGGCTGATACCGCCCATTTAGTACCGCAATTTGCAGGCGCTCTGGTGCTACCAATTGGGTAAGGGGTTCATAATTTCCTTGCGGTACACCAGCAACTGGAGCCACATATTCGTAAATATTACTAATAGCATTAGAGTTGACTAACACATAATTGCCTTGATTAGGTCCAACTAAACTAAAGCGCACACTAAAAAGCTCGTCCTCCGGGTTATTAGAAAATACAAAAATTTCAGTGGCACCAATGAATTCTTTTCGGTATAAAATCCGGTTTTCAGAATAGGACTCAGAGGTCACAGAAGGTGCAACCATTAAATCGGTATCGTCACCAGCATCGGCTAAAATCTGAGTTTGTTCTGTCGATAGGTTTTGTTGTAAAGGTTGATTTTTAGCATCACTTTCAGAATACACCGACACGTTTAAATTCAATTTTTCAGTGTTGTAAGAGCCACCACCAAATACGGTAAAGCGCGAATAGTTGCGCTCGCTAAATTGATAATCCACGGTGATTCGCATTTCAGAAGTTATCGGAAATGTAGAATTAAAAATCAGTTCTCCTGCGTTATAATCAATGATATAATCATGATTTTCTCCACGTTGCAAAGGCACACCATTCACATAAACGGTTTCACTACCCGAAACAATGAGCACAAACAATTCGTTATTAGGACCACGTAATTTATAAGGACCTTGATTTCCTTCTTGGGCTGTAAATTGTGTGGTGGTAAACTGTCCTCTCACTAAGGCACCAGAAGCAAAAACAGTGGTGTTTTCGTTGAGATTTGCACTTACCATAAGCCCTTGCACACGTTTAGAAAAGTTGGCAAAATAACTGCTGGTGTTGAATAAATCTATATCGCCAGCACGAATATTCCAATCGTCACTAAACAACTCAATAAAAACTTGATCAAATTCATCTAAACGCTGTGAATACCCACTTTCTTGCAAGGGAATATTAGCATCTTGTATCGAAGCTCTCAGAGACACCTTATCGCTCAGTTTTCCAGAAATCTGAAGGTCGAGCTCACTGTTTAAAACCGAATTCTGATTGTTTCCGAGCGTAATTCCTCTTGAAATGCTTCCCGAGGTGGTTAGGCCATCAAAAGGTGTAAAGGTGTTGGGATTATTGATGTTTTCTAATCTGTACAACTTTTGAATATTTGAAGAACGATCTACGATAACATTGTCATCTAATTGACGGTAAATTTTGGTGAGGAATTTAGGATATCGCAGGTATTCAACATCAATACTATCGGCATCAATAGGCTGATTAAATATTAAAAGGGCCTTGGCAAAATCGATGCTGTACAATGTTGAATCTAAAATTTTACCATTTCTAGTCTTAACTACAAATTTTGAAGAATTAATACTCAAAGTATCTATGAGAATGGAATCTTTTACCGCCACTCGCTTTTTCTTAAAATTACTAGTATCCTCTTGAGAAAAACCCAAAAAAGAAGATAGAATTAATAGAATAAATAGCGCATTCTTCATCTAGAATCATAACTGTTTTAAGCTGAAAATATTTTATGGGCTAAGCCATCATAAAATTTTTTATTAGATTGAAAATTACATGATGACTTCGTTAAAACATGCTTAAAATAATAGTGTAAAAGTAGGGTATTATTTAATTTAGCTGAAAACCAAAACTTAATTTGCTGTTGAGGCAAACAAACTACAAATTCCGACCAAATGAAAATCGTTTCTTACAATGTCAATGGTATTAGAGCTGCATTAAATAAAGGCTTTACGGATTGGCTAAAAGCAACAAACCCAGATGTAATATGTCTTCAAGAAATTAAGGCCATGGAAGAGCAGCTCGATCTCAATCTGTTTACTGAGGCTGGTTACAACTTTAATTATTGGTTTAGTGCGCAAAAAAAGGGCTACAGTGGTGTGGCTATTTTATGTAAAACAGAACCCAATCATGTTGAATTTGGTACAGGCATAGAATCTATGGATTACGAAGGTCGAAACCTTCGAGTAGATTACGATGCAGTTTCTGTAATGAGCATGTATTTACCATCGGGCACAAATGACGATCGCTTAGCGCATAAGTTTGAATACATGGATTTAATTTATGAGTATTTAAAAAACCTTCAAAAAGAAAAACCAAACCTTGTGGTTTGTGGGGACTATAATATTTGTCATGAAGAAATTGATATCCACAATCCAAAAATGAAAGGAGTTTCTGGATTTTTACCAGAGGAACGCGAGTGGTTAAGTGCTTTTATAGACAGCGGATTTATAGATAGTTTTAGACATTTACATCCTGAGCGTCAGGAATATTCTTGGTGGAGCTACCGAGCCAATGCAAGAGCAAACAACAAAGGATGGCGATTAGATTACGCTATGGTAAGCACACCACTACAAGAAAAAATAAAACGCAGCGTTATACTAACGGAAGCTGTTCACAGTGATCATTGTCCGATTTTATTAGAATTGGATTTATAAAATTGAATAGCAACCAAAAAACAGATTAATTCTTTTAACAAAAAACGACTTATTCGATTTAAAATGATTAAAAAACTTTCACTCTTAGTCTTGACGCTAACGTTATTTTCGTCTTGTGTTTCAAAAAAAATATACACAGATCTCGAAGATAAATATGCTAATCTAAAAAAAGAAAACCGCAGTTTAACGAATGAGGTAAAATCCTTAGAAGACGCTAACATGAAACTTTCAAACGATTTAACAGCATTGCAATCGGACTACGAAACGGCTGTGGCAGAACGCGACAAATTACAAGGAGATTATGCTGCGGCGAAGTCAAATCTCGAAACCTTAAAAGCATCATACAAAGCTTTGGAGGAAAACAGTTCTGCTTCCATTGCAGCAAATTCTAAAAAAAACAGAGAACTTTTGGCACAACTTGAAGCGAAAGAACAAGCCTTAGCGACAGAAAATGAGCGTCTAAATACCTTAAAGGAAGAATTAGAAAGTCGTTCACAACGTGTAGCCGAATTAGAAAATGTTATCGCCAATAAGGATGCGGCAATGCGCAAATTAAAAGATGCCATTTCTAAAGCGTTAACCAATTTTGAAGGGAAAGGTTTAACGGTTGAACAACGCGACGGTAAGGTTTACATTTCTATGGAAAACAAACTTTTATTCGAATCTGGAAGCTGGTTTGTTGGTACTGAAGGTAAAAAAGCGGTACAACAATTAGGAAGTGTTTTAGCTGAAAATCCTGAAATTGCTGTTTTAATAGAAGGTCATACAGATAATGTTCCTTATAAAGGCAATGCACAATTGAGCGGAAACTGGGATTTATCTACAAAGCGATCCACAGCAATTGTAAATATTTTAAGAGAAAACAATGCGATAAACCCTGAAAACTTAACAGCGGCTGGTCGTGGAGAATTTGCGCCAATAGCAAGCAATGAGACGGCAGAAGGCAAGGCCAAAAACAGACGAATTGAGGTGATACTAACCCCAAAATTAGATGAGATTTCTAAGTTATTGAATGAGATCTAACCAACTTCCTGCGAAGGCA
>CAYMDB010000007.1:21383-23805 GCA_964388865.1 uncultured Flavobacteriaceae bacterium | reverse complement strand
GCGATGGGCTTTTGATGGAGATACCGATACAGGCGATTTGAAGAACTTTCCAATCTCAGGTTTCGGATTTATTGTGGCTAAATTGGTTGAAAAGAATGCAGAAGGTGTTATGAGTGTAGAAGATGCCTCAATCACCATCTTACCTGAAATTAGAAAAGAGAAGAAGGCAAAAATGATTCGTGAAAAAATCACCGCAACCACTGTAGATGACATTGCTAAAAATAATAACCTGAGTCCAAGAACAGCTGCTGCAGTGACTATAAAAAATACTACGCTTTCTGGAGCAGGTGTTGAGCCTAAAGTGGTTGGTGCTGCTTTTGGTTTGGCCGAAGGTGCGACGTCTAAACCAATTGACGGTGAAAAAGGTGTTTATGTTGTAAACGTTACCAAAATAAATGAGGTAACAAAACTAGATAACTATACGTCTGTAATCAATAGATTAAATACAGAACGTAAAAGCGCTGTTCAAAATAAAGTGTATAAAGCTTTAGAAGAGGCCGCTGAAATTGATGACAACAGAGCTAAAACAGTGTACTAATTTAGTTTGAAAACGATATGAGAATGGCTTTACAGAAATGTAAGGCCATTTTTAGTTTAAGACCATCTGCTTATACGGAATTACGGTATGAAATCCCTTGGATTGAAAATACGGTATCGGATTTATTTCTGACGTCGCTAAAACAAAATCTCCACCCCAAGCTCCTAAACTTTTTATTGCTCCAGTATAGTCGCTAAATAAGTGCGATTTAATAGGGTCTTGCTGAATTAGTTTCGAAATGAGATCTTCATGCTGCATAATTAGCTTTTCAAACTCTAAAAGCGATTCACATGAAATCATAGCTTCAGTAATGGCGCCAATTTCATGGATAATCTCAGGACTTAAAGTCGCATTTTTTTTGTAAGCAACAATGCCAGCTCTACTATTCTGTTTTTGGTTGAGGTAAACAAAATAGAGTTGGTCTTTAAAATTCGGATGGAATGCTGCAGGATTTACTAACGGTTGTGATTCAGCATCTAAAAGTTGATAGGTAATTGGCGTATTGTGCCGTGCACATGCAATATCATAACCACTACCACCAAAAGTTTGTTTTAAAAGTTGATAAGGATCAACCTGAGCCCACTGAGCGATATTATTGATTAATGTTGAAGACGTACCCAAACCCCAAAGTCTATTAAAATCCTGATTTGTGCTTATAGTATATCCTTGATTCGAACTCAAAAATTCAGGATTTAATCCTTGTGCAGCTTTTAATATTTGTACTAAGCGTTCAGAAATAGAGCTGTCACTCTGAATTGGTTTCAGAATCTCATTAGTTTTTACCGATTTAATGTTGAGCGCAGTCGAAGCATCAGCAAAACTAAACACATCGTCAAACCAAATTTCGCCTAATTCATTATAACTTTTCCACACAATAGTATTGGAAGCCTCAGGCTCTATAGTTAGAGATTGTCCGAATGTTGTTGGAACCGCCAAAGCTTTTGCCCCATCTAAAACCACATATTCGCCACTAAGTAATAACTTACCATTGCTCCTGTATGTTTTGGATGCTGAATTGTTATTCATAAAATTTTTATTTCAAGGCCATATGCCTTAAATGAAAATATTAAATTTCACTACCCTCACTACTACCCTCACTACCTAATCTTCTCCAAAGCTTCAACCACAGCACTATGGGTCACTACATGTGTTTTAAAATGCTCTATAATTTTAACTTTTTCATCATTAGACGCTTTAAACTGATTCAAAATATTCATAAGGTGCATCTTCATATGACCTTCTTGGATTCCGGTAGTGGTCAAGGATTTTAAAGCTCCAAAATTCTGCGCTAAACCAGCCACGGCCACTATTTTCATTAAATCATTGGCGCTTGGTTTTTCAAGTAATTCAAGGGAAAACTTGACTAAAGGATGTAAACTGGTTAAACCACCAACAGTTCCTAAGGCAAGAGGAATTTCTATCCAAAATTTAAAAATACCATCATCTATGGCGCAGTGGGTTAAACTCGAATACTGTCCTTTTCTCGACGCATAAGCATGCACTCCAGCTTCAACAGCTCTAAAATCATTTCCTGTAGCTAAAACAACAGCGTCAATACCATTCATGATGCCTTTGTTGTGGGTTACAGCTCTAAAAGGTTCAATTTCGGCAATTGTAACGGCTTGCTTAAATTTTTGGGCAAACACTTCAGGGTGTGTTATGTCCTTACTTTTTAAGTCTTTAATTTTACAAGACACTTCGGCTCTTACTAAGCAATTAGGAACGTAGTTAGAGAGAATACTCATCACGATATCTATGGCCTTTTCTTCTTCATTAAAAGCTTCAAATTGTTGTGCTTCAGATTTAAAAGTTGTTGCAAATTGTTCTAGACACGAATTGATAAAATTAGCGCCCATAGCATCCAGAGTTTCAAACGTGGCATGC
>CAYMDB010000007.1:0-21373 GCA_964388865.1 uncultured Flavobacteriaceae bacterium | reverse complement strand
ATGCAGTTGATAGTAATTCGCTAAGTCTTCAGATTTATTTCGCAATTCAATATGTAAAATTCCACCACCGCGACGTTCCATATTTTTGGTAATGTCTGAGGCACTTAAAATGAGTTTCGATTTGACGCTTTCAAAATAAGTGTTGAGCTTTTTAAAATCACCCGTGTAAATAAAATGAACTTGTCCGATTTTAGTGGTAGAAATCACTTCAGCCTTAAAACCACCACGATCATACCAAAATTTAGCAGCTTTACTAGCGGCCGCTACAACAGAACTCTCTTCAATAGCCATGGGTATAGCATAAAGATGATTATTGATTGAAAAATTAGGGGCGACACCGAGCGGCAAATAAAAGTTTGTTATGGTGTTTTCAATAAACTCATCGTGTAGCTTTTGTAGCGTTTCGTCGCTATTCCAGTAACGTTCAACAAGTTTGCGAGCGGTTTCTTTTTCGGTGAAGTAGGTATTTAAAAGCCAGTCAATCTTCTCTGATTTTGAAAGCTTAGAAAAGCCAGAAATAGGATTTGGCATCTTAATTTTCGTTTTAAAATACAAAGATACTTAGGATTGCAATAAAATGCTTGGGTAAACAACTATTATTGCCGATTTACTGTTAATAATGCCATTTTTTACCATAATTTTTAGTAAACTTGGCGATGCTTTATCGAAAAATGAGATATATGAAATTAAAACACTTTACAGCCATAATTGGCTTTTTTATACTAGCCGTAGTCGGTGCTCAAGACCAGCAAATTACATTAGAAGCTACTTGGAACGGGACGTTTAGAACGGAGGGTATGCAAGCCTTACACTCTATGGATAACGGTAAGAACTACTCAGTTTTAAATTTCGATAGACCAACAAAAACTACTACCATTGATATTTACGATTACAAAACTTCAGAAAAAGTAAAAACCTTGGTGTCCTCGGCAGAAATTCCAGAACTTCAAGGATTTTCTGATTATAGCTTTAGCAGTGATGAATCTAAAGTGATACTAACAACAAAATCCAAACCAGTATTTAGACGGTCTACCTTAGGCGAGTATTATATTTATGACATCGCTTCAAAATCTGTAACCAAAGTCGCAGAGGATTTGGTGCAAGAGCCAACCTTATCCCCAGATGGGTCTAAAGTGGCATACGGATTTGAAAACAATCTTTACATAAAAGACTTAAAGTCGAACAGCATTGAACAAATAACTTTTGATGGCGAAAAAAATAAAATCATAAACGGTATTACGGATTGGGTTTACGAGGAAGAATTTAGTTTTGTACGCGCTTTTGATTGGAATGCAGATGGCAGTCAAATAGCTTTTATACGATTTGATGAAACCAATGTGCCCGAGTTTTCAATGGATGTTTATGGTTCTGATCTGTATCCAACTCAGCATGTTTTTAAATACCCGAAGGCTGGCGAGGCTAATTCTAAAGTATCCTTGCATTTATATGATTTAAAGTCGAAAAAACTGCAAGAGCTGAAGGTCGAAAAGTCCTATGAAGACTTTTACATTCCAAGAATAAAATGGTCTAAGGATGCTGATGTGCTGACTGCGCAATACATGAACCGTCACCAAAATGAATTGGATTTATGGATGATTAACACCAAGACCTTGGAATCTGATTTGGTTTTAGCCGAAAAAGACAAGGCTTATGTAGATGTTACCTTCAATCTGACCTTTTTGAAGGATAATAGTTTTATCTGGACGAGCGAACAAGATGGTTACAACCATATCTATCATTATTCTAAAGATGGAAAATTAATTAACCAAGTCACAAAAGGAAATTGGGAAGTCACCAACTATTACGGTTTTAACCAAAAAGAAAACACTATTTATTACCAATCTACGGAAAACGGCTCCATTAATAGAGATGTCTATTCCGTTAAATTAAATGGTAGAAATAAGAAACGCTTAACCCAAAAGGAAGGCACAAATAGCGCGTCTTTTAGTGCCGATTTCACCTATTTTATTAACACACATTCAAGTGCAACCTCACCACCTGCCTATAACTTGTATGATGTGAAATCTGGTGCTATTGTAAAAAAGATAAAAGACAATGATGCATTGGCTAAGAAGTTGGACAATTATCTAACTTCAAAAAAAGAGTTTAGTACAATACAAATAAACGGCAATGATTTAAATATGTGGATGATAAAACCAGCCAATTTTGATGCTGATAAAACCTATCCGCTGTTTATGTTTCAGTATTCAGGCCCGGGTTCGCAACAAGTGGCGAATCGTTGGCATGGCACCAATGATTATTGGTATCAAATGTTAGCCCAACAAGGTTATATTGTGGCTTGTGTGGATGGCAGAGGAACCGGATTTAAAGGGGCTAACTTTAAAAAAGTAACTCAAAATGAATTAGGTAAATATGAAGTTGAAGATCAAATTACTGCGGCGAAAAAACTTGGGAATCTTCCTTATATAGATAACTCAAGAATAGGAATTTGGGGTTGGAGTTATGGTGGTTTTATGAGTAGCAACGCTTTATTTAAAGGTAATGATGTTTTTAAAATGGCCATTGCAGTAGCACCTGTTACAAGTTGGAGATTTTACGATTCCATTTACACCGAACGCTATATGACCACTCCACAAGAAAACCCGAGTGGCTATGATGAAAATTCACCTATAAATCATGTCGATAAATTAAAAGGGGATTTTCTCTTAATTCACGGCTCTGGTGATGACAATGTGCATGTACAAAATACTATGAGAATGGTAGAAGCTTTAATTCAAGCCGATAAACAATTTGAGTGGATGATCTATCCAGACAAAAATCATGGGATTTATGGAGGCAATACGCGCCTTCATCTCTATAAAAGGATGACTGATTTTATCCACAAAACTTTGGGTGATAAATTGGAAAAACGGGATGTGGCAAAAGAAACAATGTCTGGAACAAAGAAATAATCAAAACGATAACTAACTAATATCAATCATATGGAATTTAAATTTGGAGGTGCAGCGACCAATCAGAAGACAGTTTTAGGTCATCCGTCGGGTCTATTTGTCTTGTTTTTTACAGAAATGTGGGAACGTTTTTCCTATTACGGAATGCGGGCCTTACTTGTGTTATTCTTAACGACTGCTATTCTTGGAGATGGCGGCTGGGGCTGGGAACGCTCTGAGGCACTTTTACTCTACGGATGGTATACAGGTTTGGTTTATATTACGCCTATACTTGGAGGATTTATAGCGGATAAATTTACCGGCTATAGAAATGCAGTGGTTATAGGCGCACTGTTAATGACCTTAGGTCATGCCTCTATGGCTTTAGAAATTACAGCAGATCCATTTTTTTATGTTGGTTTGGGTCTTCTAATTATTGGAAATGGTCTTTTTAAGCCCAATATTTCTTCAATGGTGGGTCAGTTGTATAAATCACAAGGAAAAGAGAAGGATGCTGGATATACCATTTTTTATATGGGGATTAATGCTGGTGCGTTTTTAGGAATTTTACTATGCGGTTATATTGGTGAGAAAGTAGGCTGGCATTATGGATTTGGTTTAGCAGGGGTCTTTATGTTTTTTGGGATGCTACAGTTTTATTTTGCCCAAAAGATTTTTGGAAGAATTGGATTATCGCCTAAAGGGACAGAAGATTTTGATGATGCCCTTGAAAATTCTGTAGAGGAAACCAAAGATATTTTAGAGGAGGTTGCGGATGTCGCTGAGAAATCTAAAATAGCATCCGATAGATTAAAAGTAATAGGTGTTTTTGCATTCTTTACTATCTTTTTTTGGTGGGCCTTTGAGCAAGCAGGTGGTTCCATGACCATTTTTGCTGCGGATTATACAGATCGCGTATTAATAGGTAATGGCGCAGCAACATTTAAAATTTTTAATACGCTTTTAACAGTGATACCAATGCTTATTATAACATGGGTGCTAGCCATGCTATTTAAGCAAACATTTTCAAAATATGCCCTGTCCAATATATTATTGGGAACAAGTTTTGTGATTATTTGGGGAATTGTAATCTGGATGTTAAACAGAGAATTTGCTTCAGAAGAATCAGAGGTTCCAGCTTCCTGGTTTGGAATATTAAATTCGTTTTTTATTATAGCTTTTGCTCCCATATTTTCTAAAATTTGGGAGAGTAAATACAATCCAACCGGTCCAGTTAAATTTGCTATAGGCTTAATTTTACTTGGTCTTGGTTTTGGTATTTTATCCTTTGGTTCAATGGGAATTCCGCTTGGGGCTAAAACCGCCTCTGTGAGTATGATATTTTTAATTTTAGCTTATTTGTTTCACACACTTGGTGAACTTTGCGTGTCACCTGTTGGCTTGTCTTATGTGAGTAAGCTAGCTCCTGTAAAACTTGTGGGATTAATGTTTGGTGTGTGGTTTGTAGCTAATTTTATTGCCAATTTTGCTGCCGGTATTACGGGTAGTTATATAGATCCTATTGTAGAAGAGTATGGAATGAGTGTTTTCTTTTTAATTTTCACGGCTATACCGTTTGGAGCTGGCGTAATTATGTTGATACTCAACAGAACTTTAATAAAATTAATGCACGGTATCAGATAACGCAAAACCGTTAAAAATTTATAAAATGCTCCTTCAAAGGAGCATTTTTTGTAAGTTCGGTTCAACTTTTGCAACATAATAGACATGAAAAATAGACTTTATTTATTTGTTTTGGTAATCCTTACGTCTTTTAAGCCAATTACCAATGATACCGCCACTACTATTAATTGGGTTACGATGGAAGAGGCTTTAGAACTACAGAAAAAGAATCCTAAAAAGATTTTTATGGATGTCTACACCAATTGGTGCGGCCCTTGTAAGATGCTTGATAGGAACACCTTTCAAAATGAGGATGTTGCCAACTATGTCAACAAACATTTTTATGCTGTAAAATTTAATGCTGAAGGCAATGACGCCGTAACTTATAAAGGTCAAACCTTTAGTAACCCAAATTACAATCCAGCCAAAGCCAACAGCCGAAACAGCTCACATCAGTTTTCACAGTATTTAAAAGTGAATGCCTACCCAACCATGGTGTTTTTTGATGAACAAGGGAATTACATCACACCTGTAACAGGGTACTTAAAGCCGCAGCAGTTAGAATTGTATCTAAAATTATTTCAAAGTGATAAACACAAGGATATGAAAACCCAAGAACAGTTTAGTGAATATTACAAATCCTTTAAAGCAACGTTCAAAGAATAAGTTCTTCAATCTAAAATAAAGGCTCCCTTTTCATTGGTATAATGGAAAGGGATTTTTTTATGTGCACATGTCACTTTCCAGCGTTTTACATAAGACTTATAATTACTCGCATCGGCAATAATGGTTTCTGGTTGTAAACTATCGATTACACGATTGAGATTTAGTCTCGGAGAGTTTCTTAACAACAAATAATGAGGTTTAAAAGATAAATCGCTGTAAAATCCCAAACTGTCAATTACCATAAGTGTTTTGTTTTTATGCTGATAAACGGATTGCAGCGTATCCGTTTTTACCTCCTTAATCCATTCGCCTACTTTATATGTCACAAGAATATTAGCAGATTGCGAATCGGTAGTATCTAAATTATGATGTGCAACGAGTCGGTTTCGATGCTGTAGTGCAATGATGGTATACCGACTTTTATTAAAAACGATAAAGCATTCATCTTGAACTTGAGATTTGTTAAACATCAAAACACTTTGAAATCCAATAATTCCAATACATGAAATTACTATCCATTTAAATGATTTGTGGTGGTATACCTGAATGAGGCTGATAATAATCCAGTAAGCACATAAAACCTGAAGCAAAGAAAACGAAATGTCTTCAAGTAAAAAGGCTTCAAACTGAGCAACCCAGGCAATAAAATCGTTTAAACTTTCAATGATAAAACTGTAGGCAACAACCATAAGATCTGGCAATATATTCAACAAAACTAAGGCAATGACTAATAGCCCAAATCCTAAAATTAGACCTAAAAAAGGAATCACAACAAGGTTCGAAATAAAGAACAAACCAGGAAATTGATGAAAATAAAATAGACTAATCGGCACCACACCAGCTTGAGCGGCAAGAGTTACGGTAAAGATTTGCCATAATTTATCGGGCAGGAAAAATTTTGGCTTCCAAAGTTTATAAAGAATGGGTTGCACACTTACAATGCCTAGAACTGCTAAATAACTCAGTTGAAATCCGACTTCAAATAAAAAGGTAGGTTTAAACAATAGAATTACAAATGCCGAAATCACCAAAGTGTTGTAAATATTAGTTTGTCGCCTTAAATGCATGGCAATACTAATAATGCTAAACATACTAACAGCGCGCGTTACAGAGGGTGATAGGCCTGCAATTACGGCATAGGACCAGAGTATTAGGACTAAAACTAGAGGTCTAATAAAATGACCGTATTTGAGATAGAGTAGTGGTCTAAAAATAAAGTTGAGAATCCATAAAATAAGTCCGACATGCAACCCTGAAACTGCCAGAATATGGATGGTGCCAGAATTCACGTAGTTGTTATAAATGGCTTTATCAATGCTTTGACGTTGGCCTAACAACAGAGCATTCATAATGCTGAGCGCTTCATTTTTAAAGCCAGCTTCAATAAGCTTTTTATTTATAGTGGTTCTCTGTTGATCGGCATAACCATAAATACTTGTTGTTGTGTCTGAAAGTTGTTCTAAATCGTTTTGCTTCAAGTATACTTGATGATACACTTGCTTTAAGGCGAGATAACTACTGTAATCAAATTGATGTGGATTTAAGGGCTTTTGAATTTCTTGGAATTCGGCATAAACTGAAAAAACAGCATCCACATTAAAGTCGATATTTGAGCTGTCTTTCTTGATGTTAATTAGCAAGCTTCCCGATGCGTTCTCTTTATTTAAAGTTTGTATAGAAACAATATACTTTTCATTGTAACTATCAGGTTTTAGGCGCTCTTCAATTTTAAAAACAATAGAATTGTAATCTTCAAATGGATTGATATTTGTGTAATGAAGCGGTCGTAGTTTTTCATCATGAATAGTGTAGGTTAGCATTCCAACACCAATCATGCAGATATAGCTTAGTAATCCAAAAAAAGGTAGTCTATCAATTTTAGATTTCAGCAGAAACCAATACATACTTAAAAGAAAAAATACGCCTATAGTAAGGTACAGAAGACTGCGGAAATCAATAGTTGCATAACGCGCTAATACGATTCCTATGACCAAGCAAATGGCAAATTTTATTATGGTGAAATTTAGTAACTTCATGACTATGAGTTACTAAGATAGGGAAAATGTCTTTACAAAACACGTCTGGCTTGAACAAATGCAAAATACCAATACCGCTCGGCTAAGGAAGATATTATGACTCCATTACTGGTTGAGGCATGAATAAATTCTATATTTCCCGTTCTTACATCCGTAACAATACCCACATGATTGACACTTCGGCTGTTTTTTCTTGTCGCAAAAAACACTAAATCTCCAACATTAACTTCCTTGATATCTATCCAATCTCCTGTGCCTTGAAGTCCAGATGTAGTGCGTGGCAAACTAATATCATGTTCTTTAAAGCTGGTGTAGATTAAGCCTGAGCAATCCATTCCACGTTTTGTAGTACCTCCATATTTGTATCGTGTGCCATCAAAAGTTTTAGCGTATTTTACTATGCGTTCAGCTTCTTCTGAAGGTTTAGCAGTAGTATTTACATCAATTGTAGGTGTTTGTCGTTTTTTGCTCGAATAGTTTTTTTTCGACTTACAACTACAGACTAAAATTGCTATGAATAGGAATGGTAAAAGGCGTTTCATTAATTATGTAACTATTTTTTAGTTTCGATATTATGTTTGAGTTGTTTGAAATTTGGAATTTAGCCTTTGAAATTTAACTCTTGTTATTTGGAATTTTGGTCTTGGAATTTGACTCTGTTATAGCCTCATAAATCAATTGAGCCGCCTTAGCGCTTGCACCTATACCACCAAGCTTTTGTTCTAATGCAAAATAGTCTAAAAACAATTGTTTACGTCTCTCAGGTTCTAAAATAGCGGTTAATTCTTTTTTAAGTCGTTTTTTATTAAGATCTCCTTGAATTAATTCGGTAACCACCTCACGATCCATAATTAAATTCACCAAGGAAATAAATTTTAAGGTTATTATGCGTTTCGCAATTTGATACGAAATAGCGTTAGCCTTATAACAAACCACCTGCGGCACTTTAAACAATGCTGTTTCCAAAGTTGCCGTACCAGAGGTCACCAAAGCGGCCGTGGAAATACTCAGTAAATCGTAGGTTTTATTCGTGATAAAGTGAACTTGCTCTTTTTTTATAAAACGTTGGTAAAATTCAAAATCTTGACTTGGTGCTCCAGCAATTACAAACTGATAATCTTTAAAATCATCAACCAAGCTCAGCATCACGCCGAGCATTTTTGTAATTTCCTGCTTCCGGCTTCCCGGTAAGAGGACGATAATAGGTTTATCGGAAAGTTGATGTGCTTTTCTAAAAGCAACTTCACCCACTTGCTGCCGATTGGCGATGGCATCAATGAGAGGATGACCTACAAAATGCACATCGTAATCGTGTTTTTTGTAGAATGCCTTTTCAAACGGAAGAATAACATACATGGCATCAATATCGCGTTTAATACGTTCAACGCGGCCAGCCCGTGAAGCCCAAACTTGTGGTGAAATATAATAATGCGTTTTAAAGTTTTGAGATTTCGCCCATTTGGCAATACGAAGATTAAATCCTGAATTGTCAATAAAAATAATCACATCGGGCTGAAAGTTGTCAATATCAGTTTTGCAAAATTTTATAAGTCCCAAAATTTTTTTGAGGTTAAAAATAACTTCAGCAAAACCCATAAATTGGCGTTCTTTATAATGTTTTACCAAAGAGCCACCAACATATGCCATAAGGTCTCCTCCCCAAAATCGTATATCGGCTTGGTCGTCTTGTTTCAACAAAGCCTTCATGAGATTAGAACCATGTAAATCGCCCGAAGCTTCGCCAGCTATGATATAGTATTTCATGATTTACAGGTTTCGTTAATCATTCAATTTCCAAGTGTTTAATTTCTGAATGGTATGATGCGCGGTAAGGTCAAACTGAACAGGTACAACAGAGACATAACCGTGTTCTAAAGCCCATTCGTCAGTGTCTTCACCATGGTCCATATTCATAAATTTGCCAGTTAGCCAATAGTATTCTCTTCCCATAGGGTTGGTGCGTTTGTCAAATTCTTCCTTCCAATTAGCACGTGCTTGTCGGCAAACTTTTATACCCTTTATTGCTTTTTCTTCTAAATTGGGTAAATTCACATTTAAAACTACACCATCGGGTAAACCGTGTTTTAAAACTTGTTTTGTGATGGTTTGTACAAAGGACTTGCAATGTTCAAAATTCGCACTCCAGTTGTAGTCTAAAAGCGAAAATCCTATAGCAGGAATACCTTCAATACCAGCCTCGAGTGCGGCACTCATGGTCCCTGAATATATAACATTTATAGAAGAGTTTGAGCCGTGATTTATTCCCGAAACACAGATGTCTGGTCGTTGTTCTAAAATTTCATTGACGGCTAATTTCACACAATCGGCAGGCGTGCCAGAACAACTGTACTCAGGTTGTTTACCATCTATAGTCACTTTTTCGAGATGTAAGGTAGAGTTAATTGTAATAGCGTGTCCCATAGCGCTTTGCGGGCTATCTGGCGCAACTACAACAACATCTCCGATGGTGTTCATAACAGAAATTAGAGTTCTTAATCCGGGTGCTGTTATGCCATCATCATTGGTTACTAAAATTAAAGGACGTTTAGACATGGAAAATTTAATTTAGGTCTGGTAAAAATACTAAAAAAGCGCTTGTTTTGTAAGTAATATCACCTTTAACAAAAAATTAGTGTCCCGATGTTTTATGGCACGATTTTTTCTTCTACTTTAGTGAAAAATTGAACTCAACTTTAAAAAAAATAGAATGCTTTTACAGTCTTCTTAATTTTATGAAAAATATTAAGAATTTAAAAGCGTTTAATCACTACGAAAAATAAAAAAGAAAAGATGAAAGGGAATTATAAGTTTTTGCTACTTGCGTTGCTCATAGCATTCGCCTCATGTAGTTTTACGAGTAAAACATTTGATAATCCAGACAAAGACAAATTGCTTATCGAGTTGATTACTCATGTTTTAAATCAAGCGCATTTTGAACCGCAAGAGATAAACGATGATTTTTCTGAATATGTATTTAACGATTATTTAAAAAATTTAGATCCTTTCAAGCGCTATTTTTATGCGTCTGACATTAAGGAATTTGAAGCATTTAAATTTCAATTAGATGATCAAATTAAGGCCTATGATGTAGCCTTTTTTAACCTAACGCATCAACGCTTGTTGCAACGTATCGAAGAATCAAAGGCTATATTTACTGAAATCTTAGAAAATCCTTTCGATTTTACTCGCAAAGAAAACTACTCAGCCGATTACGAAAAATTAGAGTATGTGGATAGTAAACGCGCCATGAAAGAGCGTTGGAGACAACAACTCAAATTTTCTACCATTGCTAATTATGACGATGCCATTTCGCAACGTGATATCGATTTTGAATCTGATGGTTTAGCCAAAGTAAATAGTGCTACTGAAAGCGAAAAGACCGAAGTAAAAAACAATAAATCGTTAAAAGAAATTGAAGCCGATGCCAGAAAAGCGACCAAACAATCGCTCGATGAACTTTACGATTATATAGATGATAGAAGACGCACCGATTGGTTTGCTGTCTACATTAATGCGATAGTCGAAAAATTTGATCCGCATACGTTCTATTTTGCACCAGAAGATAAGGAGCGTTTCGATAGAGATATTTCGGGTAATTTTGAAGGTATAGGCGCGCGTTTACAGAAGAAAATGGACGGGATTATGGTGAACGAAATAATCAGTGGTGGACCAGCATGGAGAGCAAATGAGCTTGAAGTTGGCGATCAAATTCTTAAAGTAAGACAAGCAGGAGAAGAAAAAGCCATTAATGTTGTTGGAATGCGCTTAGATGACGCTATAAAGTTCATAAAAGGGCCTAAAGGGACTGTGGTAACGCTGACACTAAAAAAAGTTGATGGCACTATTGAAGATATTTCAATCACCAGAGACATCGTAGAACTCGAGGAAACCTACGCAAAGTCTTCTACTGTTGAAAAGGAAGGAAAAACTTTCGGTATTATTAATCTACCAAAATTCTATATAAATTTTGAAGATTACAATAAACGAAACGCAGCTTCAGATATCAAACAAGAAATCCTACGCCTAAAAGAACAAGGAATCGAAGGTCTTGTACTCGATTTAAGAAATAATGGGGGCGGATCCTTACAAACTGTTGTTGATATCGCGGGCTTATTTATAAAGGATGGACCTGTGGTACAAGTGAAAACAACAAGTGAAGCTAAGGAAGTTTTGAGTGATAAGGATAAGGCAATTATATGGGACGGTCCATTGGTCATTTTAGTTAATGAGTTATCAGCTTCTGCTTCAGAAATTTTAGCAGCGGCCATGCAAGATTACAAGCGTGGAATTGTTATAGGAAGTAAACAAACTTATGGAAAAGGAACCGTTCAAACGGTTATGGATCTAAATCGTATGGTGAAAAATAATACCAATGGCGATATGGGTGCATTAAAATTTACGACCCAGAAATTTTATAGAATTAATGGTGGCTCAACACAGTTAGAAGGTGTAAAGAGCGATGTTGTAGTGCCAGACCGTTACAGCTATATCAACATTGGTGAGAAAGACCAACAAAATCCTTTACCATGGGATAAAATTGATGCTGCAGATTATACGGTATGGGAGAATTATTTCGATTATGATACAACCATTAGTAAAAGTCAAGAGCGAATGGCTATAAATGAGCAGTTAAAGCTTATTGACGCTAATGCGCAATGGGTAAAAAAGATAAGAGATCGTGAAGTGTATTCATTGAATTATGACGATTACAAGAAAGGAATGGAATTAAATGAGGAAGAAGCAAAACGCTTTGAAAAACTTTCTGATTACACCACTAACCTGACCTTTAGCTCATTACCATACGAGTTGAAGATGATGGAGCA
This sequence comes from uncultured Flavobacteriaceae bacterium, assembly GCA_964388865.1. Lineage (GTDB taxonomy): Bacteria > Bacteroidota > Bacteroidia > Flavobacteriales > Flavobacteriaceae > Winogradskyella. The sequence goes on along the minus strand of CAYMDB010000007.1, from coordinate 9,334 downwards.
AGACACCGTTTTAAAGGAAAAACGAAACCGTTGGCACGAAGCCTTGTCAAAAGATGTGTATGTTGAAGAGGCTTTAAATGTACTTAATGATTTAAAGATGGCCCGCTCTATAAAAAATGAAGTGGCCAATTCAGTCAAGAACTAATTAGAACCGATATTTATGTATGTCGCGAGCATTTAAGTTTTAAAAAAAACTGACAAAAATAGACATTGGCTTGAATTTCAAATGAAAAACAATTCACTAACAAGAGTAGCGCTTCAAAAGTTTAAGAAAAACTTTTGGGGCGTTTTTAGTTTTATGATTATTGGGTTGATTGGTTTAATTTCAGTTTTTGCTTATATTTTGGCACCAGATGCATCAAAGAATGCCAACCAAATGCATTTGTCCATCCATTCTAAGTCACCAGGTTTTAAAGTGAAGATGCTTACGATACCCTCAGGAATAGAAGTTGACCAAAATTTCTTTTCGAAATTATTTTTTGGCAAAGCCAACACCGACACTGAGATTCCTATTCAATCGTACAATGTAAAAAATGAAACTCTAATGTATGTAGAATACGCCTCTGATGGAATAGAGGGATTACAAAAACAAATAGAGTTAAGCCAATTTCCAAATTCAAATTATAAGGACTTTATAGACACCCGAAGTTTTGTCTTCGGAACCGATAAATACGGTAGAGATTATTTAAGCCGCATTTTAATTGGTTCGCGTATTTCTTTTTTTATCGGTTTTGTAGCGGTGTTTATTTCCTTGATTGTTGGTCTATTTATGGGGAGTTTGGCAGGATATTATGGTGGAAAGGTTGATACGATTATCATGTGGGTCATCAATGTCACTTGGTCTATACCAATGCTATTATTGGTAATTGCCATAACCTTAGCTTTAGGAAAGGGCTTTTGGCAGGTGTTTATTGCTGTCGGACTCACCATGTGGGTAGAAGTGGCAAGAGTGGTGCGCGGCCAAATTATTAGTGCCAAAGAAATGCAATACGTTACTGCAGCAAGAGCTTTGGGTTTTAATGATTACCGCATCATTACCAAACACATATTGCCAAATATATTCGGGCCCTTAATCGTTATTTCAGCAGCCAATTTTGCGGCGGCCATTTTAATAGAAAGTGGTTTAAGCTTTTTAGGAATTGGAGCACAACCACCCATGGCCAGTTGGGGTGCTATGATAAAAGATCACTATAATTATATTATTCTTGGCAAACCTTATTTAGCCTTAATACCCGGACTTTGTATTATGCTTTTAGTCATGGCATTTATGTTGGTGGGCAACGCCTTGCGAGATGCTTTGGATGTAAAAACTTAAGCGGATTTTTATTCTTCAACTCATACAAATGCGATAAAAAGCAAATGAAATGAAGTCAAAAGCAATTTTTATATTTATCGTGGTTTCTTCGATAGTCATGATTTTATTATATCATTTCCTTTTAGGTGATGCCTTAGATTTAAGTCTTATTATTAGAGCATTAATAACCTTTACGACCGTTGTTCTAATTATTAAATTTTTAGAAAAAAGAAAGTCAAAAAAAGAGTAGCTTATCCCTTAGCTTTAAGTTGCTCAATCTCTTCATTAGTAGCACTAATAAAGTCCAAAACATCATCTTTACCCATACCTTTTGAAGATGAGGTCACAAAATAAGTCGGGACGTCTTCCCAGATTTTAAGTAATTCTTCGCAATAGTCGTTCACATGACGTTCAATGGCGCCAAGTTTTAACTTATCGGCCTTAGTAAAAATAATACCAAAAGGAATACCACTTTCCCCCAAATATTGCATAAACTCTAAATCTATAGGTTGTGGATTGTGTCTAATATCTACAAGCACAAAAGCCGAAACCAATTGCTGGCGTTGCTCAAAATAATTCGTAATAAATTGCTGAAATTTCTTTTTAGAGCTTTTTGAAACCTTGGCATAGCCATAACCAGGTAAATCGACTAAGTACCAACTATCATTGATAATAAAATGATTAATGAGTTGTGTTTTTCCGGGTCTTCCAGAAGTTTTAGCAAGGCTCTTGCGGTCGGTAAGCATATTAATTAAAGAGGACTTTCCCACATTACTACGCCCAATAAAGGCATATTCGGGCAAGTTGTTCTTGGGGCATTTTGCCACCTCAGAATTACTAACTACAAATTCAGCTGATTTTATCTTCATCTTTAGTTCCCACGAAAGTGGGAATCTTTTTTCCCCATCTGCCTTACAGGCGTCTTCCTATAGGGAAGAAAGGGTAAGTGTTATTAATTAAACTTATTAGATATTTAAATTTTATTTTTCCATACGCATAATCCGCATGAGTGTCTCCTTCCCTTCGTGAAGGGTAGGGATGGGCTTTTACAACCCGCGCTTCACAAGCCAAGCATGCAAAACTTCATTAAATTCTTCAGGATGTTCCATCATAGCGGCATGCCCACATTTATCAATCCAAAACAATTCAGAATCAGGTAACAACTCATGAAATTCCTCAGCAACCTCAGGCGGAGTAACAGTGTCGTTTTTCCCCCAAATAATGCAAGTTGGAATCGTCATTTTTGGTAAATCTTTCGCCATATTATGCCTGATAGCACTTTTGGCAATCGCGACGGTTTTAATAAGCTTATTTCTATCGTTAACGGTTTCGTATACTTCATCTACAATGGCTTTTGTAGCCACTTCAGGATCGTAAAAAACAACTTTCGCTTTTTTCTTATTTACTTCGTAATCACTACGCTTGGTATAACCGCCACCCATCGCACTCTCATAGAGTCCAGAACTTCCCGTAATGATAAGTGCTTTTACCTTTTCTGGATACATTTTGGTGTGGTATAATCCAATATGACCACCTAAAGAATTGCCTAATAAAATGACATGATCTAAACCCTTGAACTCTATAAATGCCTTTAAGTAATTAGCAAAACTTTTTACATTGGTTTTTAGCAAAGACATACTGTAAATTGGAAGTTCAGGTATAATCACTTTGTAGCCGTTACTGCTAAAAAAATTGGTCACAGCATCAAAATTACTAAGACCACCCATTAATCCGTGCAACACAATAATTGGTGTGCCTTCTCCTGTTTCAATATATCTATAATCCTTTTCTTTTTTTAAAAGGTGTGTCATTTATAAGTTAGTGCTTAAGTCTTAAAACAAATATAACTAAATCCTTTAGATTATAAATATAATGCCGAAAATATCAATTTTTAAATTAAGTTTTCGTGAGGTTTTGAAATGTTGACTACCTAAACCGTACACATTTTGTAACTGCTGATATCAGTGGGATAAGGGCAAAAACGATCTGTTCAAAGTTCAAAACTTATGAACAAAGTGGTATAATGTGGTAAAAAGTGGTAATTTTTTCAATATATTTGAATCGTAATCGTTAAAACAATAAACCACACCTTTTGAATTCTTTTATAGGAACATACGAGTGTAAAGCGGACTCCAAAGGAAGGCTCATGATTCCAACAGTTTTAAAAAAACAGTTGGCAGCTGCTCTGCAGGATGGTTTTGTATTGAAGCGTTCGGTCTTTCAGCCTTGTTTAGAATTGTATCCGATGTCTGAGTGGAATGCCATGATGCAAAAGGTGAATAAACTCAACCGATTCAAGAAAAAGAATAATGATTTCATCAGACGTTTTACCGCTGGTGTAAAGATAGTGGAAGTGGACAGCACAGGACGCTTATTAATTCCTAAAGATCTAATCAGTTTTTCTGGGATAACCAAAGACGTGGTATTGGCCTCTGCTGTTAATATTCTTGAAATCTGGGACAAAGATAAATACGAACAGGCTATTGATGACGCTGCGTCAGATTTTGCTGATTTGGCTGAAGAAGTAATGGGACAAGATGATGATGACAATGGAATATCATAATGCAGTACTACTTAAGGAAACAGTAGACGGTTTAGCGATAAAACCCAATGGAGTTTATGTCGATGTCACTTTTGGTGGCGGCGGACATAGTAAGGAGATCTTATCGCGACTAGGACCAAACGGAAAACTATTTGCCTTCGATCAAGATAAAGATGCCTTGGAAAATACTATTGAAGATGAGCGTTTTATATTGATTAATGAAAATTTCAGATTTATAAAGAGGTTCTTAAGATTTCATGGAGTAAAAGAAGTAGATGGAGTGTTGGCGGACTTCGGAGTCTCATCGCATCAGTTTGATGTTGCCGAACGCGGTTTTTCAACTCGTTTTGAGTCGGACTTAGATATGCGAATGAATCAAGATAGTAAACTGTCTGCTCTAGAAGTTGTTAATAATTACACTGAGGGACAGTTGAGAGCGGTGCTTTTTCAATATGGAGAATTACGACAAGCTCCGGCAATGGCAAGGGTTATTGTTGCCGAAAGAGCGAATGGAGAGCTAAAAACTAGCGAACAATTAAAGGAGATATTGAAACCCTTTTTACAACATAAAAAAGAGAATAAGGTGTTAGCGCAGATTTATCAGGCTATTCGTATTGAGGTGAATCAGGAGATTGAAGCCTTAAAAGAACTGCTTTTACAAACACCAGAGCTATTAAAAAAAGGAGGGCGATTAAGTTTTATATCCTATCACTCTTTAGAGGATAGATTGGTGAAACGCTTTATAAGAAATGGATTATTTGAAGGAGAACCCGTGCGCGATGTCTTTGGAAATTTTGAAGTACCATTAAAAAAAGTAGGTGGACTTATAGTGCCATCACATTCAGAAATAAAAGAAAACAACAGAGCTCGAAGCGCAAAACTTCGGATAGCTGAAAAAATATAAAATATCCTGCAAGATTCCAAAAACCTTGTAGGTATTAAGAATTAAAACAATAATGCCGTCACTAAAACATGATAGATAGTGCATAGTGACAAAAAAAGAGATTCCTGCTTTCGCAGGAACTAGAGATGAAAAAAAATATCTACAGCATATTACGTGGAAAGTTTCTAGTCAGTGATGATTCGTTTAAAAACTGGCGTCTTATCATTTTTATTTCCATTCTGGCAGTAGTAATGATTGCAAGTTCTCATAGTGCGGATAAAAAAGTCTATGAGATTGCCCGCTTGACGAATGAAGTAAAGGAGCTGCGATCGGCATTTGTAGATAAAAGAGGACAACTCATGCGCCTTAAAAAAGAGTCGTTTGTTGAAGCCGAAATGAAACAAAAAGGCATTGGGATCTCATTAAATCCTCCAACTAAAATAATAGTAAAATCACAACACCAAGAAGAATAAGCTTTGGCAACAACAGAAACCAACATATTAAACAGATTGTACTTCGTGGCAGGCTGCATGTTCGTCTTTGCTATAGCCGTCGTGGTGAAGTTGTGCACAATTCAGTTTGTTAATGGTGATGAATACCGAGCACTTGCCGAAAAACGCACAGTAAAAGATTTTGAAATTCCTGCCAATCGCGGAAATGTTTATTCTGCTGATGGTAGCCTACTAGCGACTTCAATTCCGAAATACGACATCAGAATTGATGCCATTCAACCAAAAGATGCTGTTTTTGAAAAACATATTGATGCCTTAGCAGATTCACTTCAGGTGTACAAGGGGAAATCGGCATCCTACTACAAAAACATCATCAGAAAAGCCAGAAAAAACAAAAACAGATATTTCCTTTTAGCCCGAAACATCAGCTATTCCGATTATATAAGACTTCGGAATTTTCCGCTTTTAAATCTTGGAGCTATCAACGGCGGACTCATCGTGGAACAAACCACAAGACGTGAGCATCCTATGGGTGAAATTGCATCACGTTCTATAGGTTACGAGCGCTTTGATGATGAAGGTCATGTGAGCAGAGCAGGAATTGATGGTGCCTTTGGCGAAAAATATTTACAAGGCAAAAAAGGAAAACGATTAAAGCAAAAAATAGGAAACGGCCAATGGAAACCAATTGCAGATTTCGATCAAATTGAACCGCAAGATGGTTATGATGTTTACACTACAATAGATGTAAATATTCAAGATATTGCTCACCACTCGCTGATCGGTCAACTAGAAAAATATGAAGCCGAACACGGTTGTGTTGTGGTGATGGATGTTAAAACAGGAGAAGTAAAGGCCATTGCTAATTTGGCTAAAACATCAAAAGGTACCTATTACGAAAAACGAAACTACGCTGTATACGAATCTCATGAACCTGGTTCAACCTTTAAAGTGATGGCTATGATGGCCGCTTTAGAAGATAAAGTTATTGATACCTTTTCGGTTATAGATACACAAAATGGAATAAAATATTTCTACGGAAGAACCATAAGCGATTCTCATCATGGGGGCTACGGTAAAATATCTGCAGCTCGTGTTTTAGAAGTGTCCTCTAATATTGGTATGGCATCCATTATAGATGAGCATTACGCTAAACAACCTCTAAAATTTATAGAGCATTTGAAGCGCTGGAAACTTAACGATTCTTTAGACATTCCAATTATGGGTGAGGGTATGCCTGACATTCCAGAACCAGGCGCCTCTAACTGGAGTAGAAATGCATTGCCTTCTATGGCTTATGGCTATAATTTAAGAATAACCCCTTTACAAACATTGGCATTTTATAACGCTATAGCTAATGACGGGGAGATGATTAAGCCACGTTTTATAAAAGCAGTAAAATCATTTGATAAAAATATCGAAGTATTTGAGAAAAAAGTATTGGTAGATAAAATCTGTTCAGACAAAACCTTGAATGAAATTCGGGATATTCTTAAAAATATAATTGTTAGAGGTACAGGGGAGCGCATGTATTCTGAAACCTTTTCTATGGCTGGTAAGACAGGCACAGCCCGAACAGATTATGCCGATTTTGAAGCATGGAAAAAAGAAAAAAAATACATTTCCACTTTTGCGGGCTATTTTCCTGCAGATCATCCAAAGTACTCTTGTATTGTGGTGATTCATAAACCAAGCACTAAAGTGGGTTATTATGGAGCTGATGTTTCCGGACCAGTTTTCAAAAGAATTGCCCAAAAAATTTTTACTGACACACCAATTATAGATGAAGTGAAAACCCTAAACTTCAATGATAATCTTGTGAATGCAGAATTTGAGAGTTACTACGAGAACTCGAGAAAATATAAAGAATTAATGCCAAGCGTCATCGGTATGCCTGCCATGGATGCGATTGCCTTGCTAGAGAATCTTCAGATTGGGGTGAAAGTAAAATTAAAAGGAACTGGCATTGTAACAAAGCAATCCATTGATAAGCACCAAAAGTTACAAGCTAACCAAACTATTGTTTTAGAAGCGTCATGATGGTTTTAAAAGACATATTATACAAGGTTACTTTAAATGCTGTCGCTGGTAGCACTAGTATTCCTGTGAATAAAATTGAATTCGATTCACGTCAAGTTCAAATTAATGATGTCTTTGTTGCTATTAAAGGAACCTTAACGGACGGTCATAATTATATTGAAAAGGCTATCACTACTGGAGCAACTGCCATTGTTTGTGAAAAATTACCTGAGAATTTAAAAGATGGAATCACCTATGTAGAAGTGGCAAGTTCTAATCAGGCTTTGGCCTATATGGCGGCAAATTATTTTGAGCATCCTTCAGAAAATTTAAAACTTGTCGGTGTTACAGGAACTAACGGGAAAACTACGGTGTCTAGCCTATTGTATCAATTGTTTAAAAAGGCAGGTTACAAAGTTGGTTTATTGTCTACGGTAAAAATTATGGTAGATAATACCACTTATAAAACCTCGCATACCACCCCAGATTCTCTAACCATCAACAGATACTTAAATATGATGAATGATGAAGGTGTCGAGTATTGCTTCATGGAAGTGAGCTCTCACGGTATTCATCAGAGGCGGACGGAAGGACTTTGTTTTGCAGGTGGCATTTTTACCAACCTGTCTCACGATCATTTAGATTACCACAACACGTTTGCAGAATACCGCGATGTGAAAAAAACCTTCTTCGATCAGTTACCAAAGGAAGCCTTCGCTTTATCTAATATGGATGATAAAAACGGTTTGGTAATGCTTCAGAATACACAAGCTAAAAAACATACCTATGCTTTAAACAACTATGCCGATTACAGAGCACAGATTTTAGAAAATGAATTTAGCGGTTTGTTGCTAAAGATTAATGAGAATGAATTATGGAGCAGATTAATAGGGAGTTTTAATGCCTACAATATACTCGCTATTTACGGAACAGCAGAATTATTAGGTCTAGATAAGGTTGAAATTTTGAGACTGATTAGTGAGTTGGAAAATGTATCGGGACGTTTTCAATATTTCATTTCCGAAGAAAAAATCACCGTTATTGTGGATTATGCACATACACCTGATGCCTTAAAAAATGTGTTGGAAACTATAAACAGTATTCGCACTAAAAACGAAGAATTGATTACGGTTGTAGGCTGTGGCGGGGACAGAGATAAAACCAAACGACCTAAAATGGCGCATATCGCCTCGGCTTTAAGCACTAAGGTGATTTTTACTAGTGATAATCCCAGGAGTGAAGATCCAGATACCATAATTCGAGAAATGGAAAAAGGTGTAGAACCCCAAAATTTCAAAAAAACACTATCCATTACCGATAGAAAACAAGCCATAAAAAGAGCTTGCCAAATGGCAGGTGCTAAAGATATTATTCTCATTGCCGGAAAGGGACACGAAACCTACCAAGAGATAAAAGGTCAGCGTTCCGATTTTGATGATTATAAAATAGTAGAAGAATTTTTAAAACAATTACAGAAGTAAAATAATATCCTGCAAGGTTTCAAAAAACCTTACAGGAATATATTGAAAACAGATGTCATCCTGAGCATTACCAAGAGAAAAATATTTTTTGATCGAAGGTAGCTTACGAAATAAGTCGAAGGGCACAAGTAAAATAATATCCTCCAAGTTTTCAAAAACCTGGTAGGTATAAATAGAAAACAGATGTCACCCTGAGCGCAGTCGAAGGGTCTTAGTAACCAATAAAAAAGTAGAATGCTGTATTACCTTTTTGAATATTTAGAACAACAATTCGACCTGCCAGGTGCGTCGCTTTTTGGGTTTATAACCTTTAGGGCTGCTGTAGCTGTAATACTGTCATTGTTGATTTCAACGATTTTCGGAAAACGCATCATTAAGTATTTACAAAAACAGCAAGTCGGTGAAACCATTCGCGATTTAGGCTTAGAGGGTCAGGTTGAAAAAGCTGGAACCCCAACTATGGGTGGTATCATCATTATTTTAGCAACTTTAATTCCAGTAGTCTTACTCGCTAGACTCGAAAATATCTACATCATCTTGCTTATTATCACCACCGTTTGGATGGGAACTATTGGTTTTATAGATGATTACATTAAAAAGTTCAAAAAAAATAAAGATGGTTTAAAAGGGAGATTTAAGGTGTTAGGACAAATTGGTTTGGGA
>CAYMDB010000006.1:20280-26470 GCA_964388865.1 uncultured Flavobacteriaceae bacterium | reverse complement strand
CGGGGGTAATGCTTCTGCTTTAGATTTTGGTGCAAACACAAATTGGCAAGACGTTATTTTTAGAGATGTTGTCACTACAGATAATACATTTTCATATTCCAATAATTATGGCGACGGGTACGTAAGAGCTTCTCTTGGTTTGGTTAATCAACAAGGAATTGTTGAAAATTCGTCCCAAGAAAAACTAACTGGTAGAATTAATGCATCACACAGATTTTTAGAAGACAAATTGAAATTAGATATCAACGCCACTTTTTCTAAAATAGATGACGAAGCACCTTTTATTACGAATTCTGCGGGTTCTCAAGGCGATTTGTTAGGGGCTACCTATTTTGCAAATCCTACTTGGCCAAATGAAATAGGCTTTACAAGTGGCGATGGCAAACTCAACCCTAGACAGCTTTTAGAATATTATGAAGATTTAAATGAAACGAACAGATTTTTATTGAACGGCTCGGCAGAGTATTCCATTATGAGTAACTTAAAAGCCAAAGTAAATTTGGGTTTTGATCAATCGAAAGGCACGCGAACCCAAGTGATTTCGCCAGATGCTGATGGATTTAACAATGGGGTTACAGGAAATGGACGCGCTGCATTACAAGATGTAAATGTGAAAAACCAGTTAATGGATTTAACTTTAAACTACACCAAGGAATTTGAAAATTCAAATTTAGAGGTCTTAGTAGGGTACTCGTTTCAAAGTTTTCAAAATTATGGTAAGACCATACTTGGATTTGGTTTAAATACGAGTAACTTAGGTCAAATGGCAAATAATTTGGAAAATGCTGCAAATTTAATTGAGGGGTCTATTGGTAATACACCATACCAACAATATGGATTTAGTTCTAATGGTTTATTTATAAATCAAATACTTCCAACCATTAATTCAAATGTTACATTGGGGGCGCCTTCAAATATTCCTGTAAATTCGGTTACGGGTAACTTCTACAATAACACGGACGAATTACAATCGTTTTTTGGACGTTTAAACTATAGGTTGAGCGATAAATATTTGTTTACCTTTACCTTAAGAGCAGATGGTTCTACACGTTTTGGACCAAACAACCAGTACGGTTATTTTCCGTCGGGAGCCTTTGCGTGGCAGATGCATGAAGAAGATTTTATACCAGAAGTGTTTTCAAACCTTAAAATGCGTATTGGTTACGGTATTACAGGGAACCAAGACGGTTTAGGCTATGGTAATTTTCTGCCAAGACAACGCTTCGCAGATCCTGGTATAGGAAATGGTGGCGAAGTAAATCCTCCTGGTTTTAGTTTGGTTTCATTTGCAAATCCTGATTTAAAATGGGAAGAAACAGCGCAGTTTGGTATCGGTTTTGATTACGGTTTCTTTGACAACCGCTTATCAGGATCTATCGATGTATATCACAAATCAACCACAGATTTGTTGTTGCAACAAGAATCTGCCCAGCCAGCTGTACAACCTTTTGTCTTTTCAAATTTAGATGCTACTGTAGTTAATAAAGGAATTGAGTTTATGATCAACTACGATATCATACGAAAAGAAGAAATGAATTGGAATTTTGGATTTAATATTTCTTATAATGAAAACGAAGTACAAGATTTTGACGGTTTAATTCAAACAGGTGCAATTAATGGTAATGGTCTTACAGGTGCTTTTGCACAATTATTGGCTGAAGGACAACCTTTATTTTCTTACTACCTAAGAAAGTTTGGTGGTTTTGATGAAAACGGAATCTCTATTTACCCTAATGGTGATCAACAAGAGTTTGTCGGTAAAAGTGCACTTCCAGACATTACTTTAGGTATTAACACCACTTTTACATACAAAAATTGGGATGTGGCGGCATATTTAACAGGACAATACGGTCAGTATATCTATAACAATACAGCTAACGCATTCTTTACGGCTGGTATTATTAATGGAGGTCAAAATGTTACGCAAGATGTGCTCACAAATGGTGAGTCTGGAGCCAATGCACCAGATGTCTCTACAAGATTCTTAGAAAAGGGAGATTTTCTGAGATTACAAAATCTTTCTGTTGGGTATAGCGTAAATCTTAAAGAGAAATCATTTTTCAAAGGCTTACGACTATCATTAACTGGCCAAAACTTATTTGTGATTACACCTTATTCAGGTTTAGATCCTGAAGTAGATACGCCTAAATCACTCAATAATATACCATCAGCTGGAATAGATTATACGAGTTTTCCTAGAGCAACAACCGTGACACTTGGATTAAATGCAACTTTTTAAAAAAAAATAGAAAATGAAAAATACAATTAAATGGCTATCATCAGCAGTGTTAATTATTTCAATCAGTAGTTGTACTGATTTAGAAATAGAGCCAACAGATTCCTTTTTTGAAGAAAATTTATCTGAAGAATTTACAGGTGTAGACCCTGCGGCATCTTTAGACGGTTTATATTCAGATGTAAGAGGCCAAATTCAAACGCAAGAAGGGTTATACGCCTTAAATGAAGTAAGCTCTGACGAATTATTAGTTCCTACCCGAGGAACGGATTGGGGGGATAATGGGGTGTGGAGAAATTTACATGACCACAATTGGGATCCTTTACACAGGGATATTAAAGGGGCATGGAATAGCCTCAATCAAAATGTATTTAGAGCTACTTTAATTATAGATTCTAGAAGTGCAGGTTCTGCACAGCAAGTGGCAGAAGCAAAGTTTTTAAGAGCGTTTAGTACGTTTTGGATTGCAGATTTATTTGGTCAAGCCCCATTTAGAACTCCTGATGAAGGCCCAGATGTTAATCCAACAGTAAAAACAAGATCAGAAGCCGTTGATTTTGCCATACAAGATTTAACTGAAGCTCTGCCAGATCTACCGTCCTCTGGGCCGAGTGCATCCTTAAGCAGAGCAACTAAAGCCGCGGCAAATTATTTGTTAGCAAAAATATATTTAAATAAACATATTTACACTGGTACTTCAGTAAATGCTGCAGATATGACTAAAGTGGTGCAATATGTAGAAGCTATTGAGGCTGATGGTTTTGCCCTAGAGAGTGGTTATTTTGATATCTTTAAAAACGATGTTGATACTGAAACCATTTTGTTCACAACCTCAGAAGTTGGGCCAAGAATGTGGAATACGCTACACTACAAACAAAACTCGCCAGATAATGAAGGTGGTGGGTGGAATGGCTTTACAACGCTATCAGAATTTTATGATACTTTTGAAGGAGATGCCAATATTAATACCCCAGGTTCAGGGCAAGAAGAACGCAGAGGTTTTGTACCTACAGACGGGTCTCATTTAGGAATTGGTTATGGCTTTCTTGTAGGGCAACAGTACGATGAAACTGGAGCTGCAATGACAGATCGCGTAGGAAATGCTTTAAGTTTTACAAGAGAGTTACCAGGTCTTTTGGGGAATAATGAGGTTTCTGGAATAAGACTAATAAAGTATCACCCAGAAAATGGTGCTTTTACGGGGCATCAAATATTATTTAGATACGCTGATGCACTTTTAATGAAGGCTGAGGCTATTTTTCGAGGTGGAGATGCCTCTGATACAGCTCTAAGCTTGGTTAATCAATTGCGCGCCATGAGAAATGCAAACGGAAATACTCCTCTTTTATCATCGGTTACAGAACAAGATATTTTAGACGAGAGAGGACGAGAGTTATATGCAGAATTCTGGAGACGTAACGATTTAGTACGTTTTGGTAAGTTTAGTGAGCCTTGGGAGTATAAGACTAACACAGATGCGTACAGAGTGTTATTTCCAATTCCGGCAACGGCTATAATATCTAATCCCAATTTAACTCAAAACGACGGATATTAATTTTTTTTTCATAGTTAATTGCTTATTTGATTTAAAGAGGGTGTTTCATAGGCCCTCTTTATTATTTTTACACATTAAATTAAGCGACTATTTTCGCTATTAATAATAGGCCTCCTATTTATAATTAGTTAATTAAAGTGGTATTAAATTGGTCTAAAATCTGTTTAATGAACAGGAATATTATTAAATTATTTTATTTTGAGGCGCTAAAAGGTCAATAAAATAATCTGTTGATGGTGACATCTATCTGTTTCATCAAATAGTTTTATGTTACACATAACACCGTATCTTGAATTTGTTTTTAAAAAATTAAACAAGGCATTTTGCTTTAAGTTTACACGAGTGCACGCTATGCAAATTAAATTGAAAAGGGTTTTACTGTTAGTACTTATATCTTTATTTACCGTCGCATGTAAAAAAGAGCAGGCGTCGACGGCCTTGCCTAAAAACGATGAAACTCTATTTACCCTATTGTCTTCTCAAGAAACAGGCGTTGACTTTATCAATAAAATACAGAATCAAAAGGACTTCAATATTTTTAAATATCGAAACTTTTACAATGGTGGAGGCGTCGCTATAGGCGATATTAATAATGATGGTTTAGCGGATATTTATTTAACGGGTAACATGGTTACTAATAAGTTGTATCTCAATAAAGGAAATTTTCAGTTTGAAGATATCTCTAAAAGCGCAGGTGTAGAGGGCGATAAACCTTGGTCTACAGGAGTTGTTATGGTAGATATCAATCAAGATGGATTACTCGACATTTATGTGAGCAATGCTGGTAATATGAAAGGAAACAATCACGATAACGATCTATACATAAATAATGGGGATTTAACTTTTACAGAGAAAGCTGCCGAATATAATCTGGCTAAAACCGGTTTCTCAACACACGCGTCTTTTTTTGATTATGATAAAGACGGTGATTTAGACGTCTATATTTTAAACAATAGTAATATACCAGTAAGTAGCTTGGGTTATGCCGAACAAAGGGATAAAAGAGCTCAAGACTGGGAAAATGTTCCAGAGATATTTAGAGGTGTCGGTGATATGTTGCTAAGAAATGATGATGGAAAATTTGTCGATGTTAGCGAAGAGGCTGGTATTTATGGTAGCTTAATTGGCTTTGGTTTGGGGGTGATGGTCACAGATATAAATGGTGATTTGTACCCCGATATTTATGTTTCTAATGATTTCTACGAGCGCGACTATTTGTATATAAATAATCAAGACGGTACGTTTAAAGAAGATATTAAAAACTGGACATCACATTTAAGTCTGTCAGCTATGGGAGTGGATATTGCAGACCTCAATAACGATGGAAATGCCGATATTTTTATTACAGACATGATGCCAGAGGCCGAGCAGCGGGTTAAATCCGTGATGGAGTTTGAAAATTACAACGTGTTTAAGTTAAAACAGAGTAAAGATTTCTCTCAACAATATATACAAAATACACTTCAACTCAACAATGGCAACCATACATTTTCAGAAATCGCCTATTATAGTGGTGTTGCTAAAACCGATTGGAGTTGGGCCGGTTTGCTTTTTGATATGGATAATGACGGTTATAGAGATATTTTTGTATCAAATGGTATTAATCATGATTTAACAGACTTAGATTTTGTTGATTTTTTTGCAAATGAAATAATTCAAAAAATGGCGCTAACAGGAAAAAAACAAGCCATTGACTCTATTATAAGTAAAATGCCCAAAAAACCGCAACCCAATTATGCATACAAAAACAAGGGCGATCTTACTTTTGAAAATGCCAACAAAGATTGGGGTTTTGAAACACCAAGTTTTTCAAATGGAGTGGCCTATGGGGATTTAGATAACGATGGGGATTTAGATTTGGTTGTAAACAATGTTAACATGGAATCCGTTGTTTATAAAAATAATTCAGAGACATATACGGATAACCATTACTTGAAAGTTAAATTAGAAGGGCAAAGACCAAATCTATTTGGAATTGGAAGCACTGTGAAGATATATTATGACAACAAATTTTACATGCAAGAGCAAATTCCATCTAGAGGCTTTCAATCCTCCATGGATTATGTTATGACTATTGGCCTTGGTAAGGCTAAAACAATTGATTCTTTAAGAATTGTATGGCCAGATGATAAAACTCAGAAGCTAATTAATGTTGCAACAAATACAACGATAACCTTAAAGCAAAACGAGGCCACTGAAATTCAAAAACCACAGCGGGCGTTAAAAGTAAAAACCTTACTCTCTGAAATATACACTGACGCCTTCACAAAGCATAAAGAAAACACATATTCAGATTTTGATTACGAAGGATTGATTACTAAAATGATATCTCAAGAAGGTCCGGCACTAGCCGTTGGTGATATTGATAATGATGGTAATGAAGATTTTTATATTGGGGG
>CAYMDB010000006.1:0-20270 GCA_964388865.1 uncultured Flavobacteriaceae bacterium | reverse complement strand
AACCTGGAGTTCTCTACTTAAATTTGGGAAACGGAGTTATTGAAAAATCGAATCAAAACGCATTTACAAACGATGCTTTTTATGAAGATACAGCAGCTGTTTTTTTCGATGCGAACAATGATGGACACATTGATTTAATGGTAGGCTCTGGAGGTAACGAAGTCAATGAAGAAAAAAATTATAAAGTAAGATTGTACCTAAATAATGGAAAGGGAGGTTTTGAGATTTCAAAACAAGATTTCACTTCTACAAGAAACAATATCTCCGTTGTGGCGCCTTATGATTTTGATAACGACGGTGATGTTGATGTTTTTGTTGGGTCTAGGTCTGTAGTGGGAACTTACGGAATTAGTCCCTCACATCAATTTCTAGAAAATAATGGAGACGGAACATTTATAGACGTTTCGCAGAAAGTGGCCTACGAATTAAAAGATGCTGGTATGGTTACCAATGCCATTTGGGTAGATTTTGATGATGATGGTATAAAAGATTTAATTACAATCTCAGAATGGGATACACCTAAAATCTATAGCAATAACGGACGGAGACTCATCAAACAAAAAACAGCTTTAGATGATTTACACGGAATGTGGAACGCAGTAGAAGCTGCAGATTTAGATAATGATGGAGACATAGATTTTATTTTTGGAAACCAAGGAAATAATACCGCTCATAAAACATCTTATAACAATCCAATAAAAATGTGGATGAATGATTTTGATGATAATGGTAGTATTGAACAGATTATTACCAATCATTCGGAAGGTAAAGATTATCCTATTCACATGAGAAAAGAACTGACAGGACAGTTGGTGTCTTTAAAGAAGCAAAATTTAAAAGCTTCTGTATATGCGGAGAGATCTATTGATGAATTATTTTCAAAAGAAATTTTTGAGAGTTCTATTGTAAAAAAAATTAATATTTCAGAGACTATTATAGCTGTAAATGAGGGGAATGGTGATTTTACAGTAAAAATATTACCAAGTAGAGTTCAGTTTTCTTGTACCAATGGTATTATTTGTAGAGATATCAATAAAGATGGGAATTTAGATCTAATTATGGCAGGTAACAATTTTGAGTTTAAACCCCAATTTTCCCGCTTAGATGCTAGTTATGGTTCTGTTTTATTAGGTGACGGGCAATTAGGTTTTACATGGCAAAATTATCAAACCTCTGGTTTTACAATTAAAAATGAAGTAAAACACCTAAAAACTATTAAAGACAAAAACGATAACGTATTTGTTGTTGTAGCCATTAACAATGAGACACCAAAACTATTTGCCATCAATGATTAATAAGTACAGCATACTCTGTTTAGCCATTTTTCTTCTAGGTTGTCATAACAAAAACGATTTGTTATTTAAAAATCCTTCCTCAGAAGTAACTGGACTAGACTTTAGCAATGCCATTAATGAGACTAATGAGTTGAACATTCTCGATTATCTATACTATTATAATGGCGGGGGCGTTGCCTTAGGAGATATTAATAATGATGGTTTAATAGATATTTTTCTCTCGGGAAATCAAGTAAAAAACAGACTTTATATTAATAAAGGTAATTTAAAATTTGAAGATATTAGTCAAAAAGCCAATATCTCTGGAAATAGTTCTTGGAACACAGGTGCTGTAATGGGCGATATTAATGGAGACGGGCTATTAGATATTTATGTTTGCGCCGTTGTAGGCATTAATGGTTTTATTGGTCATAATGAATTATATATAAATAATGGAGACGAAACATTTACAGAATCTTCCAAAAAATATAAGTTAGACTTTGATTCGTACAGTTCATCTGCAGCATTTTTAGATTACGACTTAGATGGAGATTTGGATATATATCTTTTAAATCATGCGATTCATACTCAAGAATCATTCGGAATGGCAGATTTAAGAAACAAACGCAACTATCAAACCGGAGATAAGCTACTCAGAAACGATGGAGAATTCTTTACAGACGTTAGTGAATCTGCGGGAATTTTCGGCGGAATTAATGGATACGGATTAGCTGTTTCTGTTGCAGACTTCAATCAAGATAGCTATCCAGATTTGTATGTTGGGAATGATTTTCATGAAGATGATTACTACTATATAAACAATGGCAATAATACATTTACCAACCAGTTAAAAACCTATTTTGGGCACACCTCTCGGTTTTCCATGGGAAATGACGTCGCTGATATTAACCATGACGGATTACCAGATTTGATTTCTTTGGATATGTTACCAGAAGACGAAGTGGTTTTAAAATCGTCACAAGGTGACGACAATATCCAAATTCAAAAAATGAAAATCGAAAAATATGGGTATCATTATCAGTTCACAAGGAATATGCTCTACGTAAATCAGCGAAATTCAGGATACTTAGAAACAGCTTTATTAAGTGGTGTAGCAGCAACAGATTGGAGTTGGAGTGCCTTATTTGGTGATTTTAACCAAGATGGAGAGCAAGATTTATTTATTGCAAACGGAATTGCAAAACGACCTAACGATTTGGACTATATTAATTTCGTTTCTAGTGACCAAATTCAAAAGAAAATAGATAACACAAAGTTAGTAGATCAAGAAGCGCTTCAAATGATGCCCTCTGGTAAAACCCGAAATTATATTTTTGAGGGTTCTAAAAATTTAATTTTTGAAGATAGGTCTAATACCTGGATAGAGGATAAAAAAGGGATGTCTGGCGCTACAGCAATGGCCGATTTAGACAATGATGGTGACTTGGATTTGGTAGTAAATAACTTTAATGAAGACGTTGGCTTGTACATTTAATCAAACCAACGAAAACGCAAATTATCTCAAGATTAAATTTAAATATTCAAAACCGAATGCTTTCGGCATAGGGACTAAGGTGTTTGCCTATCATCAAAATCAAATACAATACAAAGAATTATATACTGTAAGAGGTTTTCAGGCCTCATCAGAACCCATGGTTCATTTTGGCTTTGCAGAGGTTCAAAAAATAGATTCTTTAAAGATTATTTGGCCTAATAAAACCTATCAAACTATTGAAAATATCGATGTAAATCAAACATTGGTTATTAGTCCGGAAAACACTAGACCTTTCAATTATGCAAGCTTAGTACCCAAAACAGAACCACTGTTTAAAAAAGTAAAAGGTAATTTAGGTATTTGTTTTTCACATGAAGAAGATAATTACATCGATTTTAATCGGCAAAAATTAATTCCTTATCAAGTTTCAGATCGAGGGCCTGCAACCGCAATAGGTGATTTAAATAATGATGGAAAAGCAGATATTTATTTTGGAAGCTCTAAATTTAAACGCTCACGAGTTTATGTGCAAACTGACACTGTATTTGTAGAAAAAGAAATTGAAACCTTCACAAAAGACGCAAAAAACGAAGATGTTGTCGCTCTAATAGCAGATTTTAATAACGATGCTAAAAATGATTTGATTGTTGGTACTGGCGGTGCAGATTTTTATAATAATAGCAGCCCTTTGTTAGATACTTATTACATTCAGAATGACACAAGTTTTGTAAAACAAGAATTTCCTGAGTATTTTGAAAATGCAGCCGTCATTAAAGCATATGATTATGATAACGATGGTGATTTAGATCTTTTTATAGGGAATAATGTCGTTTCTAATGATTTTGGGAAAATACCTCAATCGTTTATTTTAACAAATGAAAACGGGAATTTCTCAGTGCTAGAAAATCAACCATTTCAAAATGTAGGAATGATTACGGATGCGATTTGGGAAGATTACAACGCTGACGGTGCTACAGATCTTATTTTGGTAGGTGAGTGGATGGCCCCAAAATTTTTTAAAAATAGCAATGGTAATTTTAAGGAAGAAAATCGCCTTAACTCAGGGCTAAATGGACTATGGCAACAAATAATCCCTTTTGATATAGATAACGATGGTGATACTGATTATTTGTTGGGAAATTGGGGGACAAATAGCAAGTTTAGAGCATCCAAAGCACATCCATTAAAAATGTATTATGCCGATTTTGATAGTAACGGTAGTACAGAAACTATAGTGTGCAACTTTAAAAATGGCAGTTATTATCCAATACTGGGCTTAGATGAATTAGCAAGTCAAATTGTGAGTTTACACAAAACATTTACCAGTTATAAAAGTTTTGCAGGGAAACCGATTGAGGCTATTTTTGAGGCTTCTGTTTTACAAAAAGCCACCATTTTAGAAGTGCATACCCTAGCGTCTGGATATTTAAGGAATGAGAATAATGACTATACGTTTGTTCCTTTTAAAAATGAATTACAAGTGTCTCCTATTTCTACTTTTTTAAAATATGATTTTAATGATGATGGAAATGAAGAGGTACTCGCCGCAGGAAATTATTTTGGGGTACAACCGTTTCACGGAAGATTTGATTCTTTTCCTGGAGCCATTATTTATAGCAATACGCATGTGGATTTGGGCGCTGCTATTGGATTAGATTTTAGTCAGAAAGCAGTGAAAAAATTAAGTATTATTGAATTAGAGGGAAGACCCTACGTATTAGCAACCATTAATAATGATGCTGTAGAAGTATATCAATTAATAAAAAAATGATGATTAAAGTAAAGAATAAAATGTCTTTATCAATAGTTCTGATTCTAGCACTTTATACTTGTAAAGACACTTCAAAGCCTATTGCAATTAGTGCAGATGATTTTCATGCGTCCGTAGACAAGGTTATAGACGTTATGACTCACGATATCTTTTCGCCACCGGTCTCGAGTAGAGTGTTTGTGTATCCAAATATCGCGGCTTATGAAATTATTGCACAAGGAGACTCCTCTTACAAATCTTTAAAAAATCAAATCAAACATTTTAAAGGAATACCAAAGGCAGATCCGAAAAAAAGTATAAACTTTCCATTAGCAGCTTTAATAGCACATATTAATCTCAATAAGCAATTAATTTTTTCAGAGGAAAAAATAGAAAGTTACAGAGATAGTTTATATGCGGTTTGGAAAGCTAAAAACTTAAAAGAGTTTCAAGATTCAAAGGCCTATGGCTTAGAAGTGGTTGAAGCTATAACCGTTTGGATGAATTCAGATCATTACGCACAAACCAGAACGATGCCTAAATATGGCGTAGATACCAACGATGAAAGTAGATGGCAACCTACACCTCCCTCATATATGGATGGTTTAGAACCACACTGGAACAAAATGCGTCCGTTCGTTCTAGATTCTGCAGCGCAATTTAAGCCGATGCCTCCACCCGAATTTTCAATGGATAAAAATTCTGCCTTCTATAAAGAATTAAAGGAAGTATATGATACCAGTATTAGAATTTCTGAAGCGGGAGATCAATCTGAAGAAATTGCTATCGCACAATTTTGGGACTGTAATCCTTATGTAACTGTAACCCGCGGGCACCTCATGTTCGCAGTTAAGAAAATAACTCCTGGGGCCCATTGGATCGGAATTACAAAAATTGCCTCAAAAAAAAGTGGTGCAGATTTTAATAAAACGGTCTTTGCGCACACAAAAACATCAATTGCCATAGCTGATGCGTTTATAAGCTGTTAGGACGAGAAATACAGATCTAATTTAGTACGTCCAGAAACACTAATCCGAACCTATTTTAATAATGAATGGAAGCCGATTTTACAAACACCTCCTTTTCCTGAATATACAAGCGGACATTCCGTAGTTTCAGGAGCTGCATCTATTGTTTTAGCATCCATTTTTGGTGATAATTTTGCTTTTGATGATGACTCAGAGGTGAAATATGGACTCCCCGTGCGGTCTTTTTCTTCCTTTAGAGCAGCTGCAAACGAAGCTACTATAAGTAGAGTGTATGGTGGGATACATTTTAGGTCGGCAATAGAAGTCGGTGTTGGGCAAGGGAGAAATGTAGGCCAATTGGTTAAAGACAACCTCAGAATGACAAATGAATAAGCGCATTAAAAAAATAACGATGTATGTGGCGCTTTTAATAGCAGGTTTTTTGATTTGGTATCTGGTCATTAAACCATACGATTACTTAGTCACTTTTAAAGTTAACACAACCGCAGGTACAATCAATCAATCTTTAAAACTATGGAACCTTAGCTTAGATCAATCAAATCCTATTGAGCAAGACAACATAAAAAGTGTAACTCAGAACATTATTATTAAGGATGCGAGCTATCGCTATAACTGGAAAATAAGCTCAGTAAACGATTCTGTTTCTAAGGTGAAGGTGTATATAACAGATTTAAATAACAGCCTTAAAAATAAAATTACCATTCCATTCTCTAATACAGCCTTCGAACAAAGAACAACTTCAATAGTTACTAATTTTGCGAGACAATTAAATGAGCATCTTAAAGCCATTAAGATTACAGTTATAGGGGAAAGCTCAACATTATCAACCTACTGCGCTTATATTTCCATTAAGGAATCACAATTAAAAAAAGCAAAAGGCATGATGCAACATTATTCCTTTTTAAACTCATTTCTACCAAGTAAAGGTGTTACAATGAATGGCCCACCGTTTATTGAAGTCACCAATTGGAATATGCAAAAAGATAGCATCACTTATAATTTTTGTTTTCCAATAATAAAAAGTGATTCATTACCAAAACATAAAGATGTAAATTATAAGCAATATCAGGGTGTAAAGGCTCTAAAAGCTATATATAACGGAAATTACATGACCTCAGATAGAGCCTGGTACGCCTTGTTAGAGGAAGCCAAACTAAAGCATATAGAAATAAATCAAACCCCTGTAGAAGTCTTTTACAGTAATCCAAATTTTGGGGGTGATGAATTAAACTGGAAAGCTGAAATTTTTATGCCCCTAAAAAAGAGCTAAAGATTATATAAATACTAGAGTATATGATTGGAGACAAGCTAATATATCATTCGAATTACCAAAACATAAATGCTGAAATTATAGGTAAACTGAAGACACAATTTTTAGAAAAAAAGCGAATATGTATAGCTGTTGGAGGAGAGTCTGGTAGCGGAAAAACATCATTGGCTTATGCGCTTTTAAAAGATATTGAAAAGACACTAGGCATAGAAGGTTTTCTTTTTCATGCAGACGATTACTTTTACCTACCACCAAAAGATAATCATAAGAAAAGATTAGATAATATTTCTAATGTTGGTGAAACAGAAGTGAATTTAGATCTTTTAGACAGACATGTGTTATCATTTATAACCGCCAAAGAAAAGTTAGAAAAGCCGCTGGTTAATTATGCTAAAAACAGCATAGGTAAAGAAACAGTTTGTCCTAAAGATTTTGATTTCTGCGTTGTAGAAGGCACTTACGTCATGCTCTTAAAGCAACCCACGTTTAAGGTATTTATTGCTAATTCATTTATTGAGACAAGGTCAAACAGACTAAAAAGAGCACGCGAATTGAGTGATAATTTCAATGATGAAGTGCTTAAAATAGAACACGACATTATTAAAAAGCATATTAAATATGCAGATATGAATATTAATAACAAGGTTTTATAAGTTTCAATATGGCAGAATAAAAACGCTATCAATGATGACGTAAATATTCTAAAATAAGAGTAATTGACGCTTATTTAAAAACAATAGAAATAAACAAAGCAACAAGGGGTTATGAAGTTAGTAAAACCAACATTATCATTTTGGCAAATCTTTAATATGAACGTCGGCTTTCTAGGCATTCAGTATAGTTTTGGTTTACAGCAAACAGCCATAAATCCTATTTTTTTATATTTAGGTGCGCCAGAGGATATGTTACCAATTTTAAATATAGCAGGTCCGGTAACAGGATTGATTATTCAACCTATTATTGGAGCCATGTCAGATAAGACTTGGTCACCTCGTTGGGGTAGACGAAAACCGTATTTTTTAATAGGTGCTTTGTTAGGTAGTTTATCCTTGTTTGCATTTCCACACAGCCCTGTACTTTGGTTTGCGGTGGGCTTACTTTGGATTTTAGATGTGGGGAATAATATGGCAATGGAACCGTACAGAGCATTCGTAGGGGATAAATTACCAGAACATCAACTGAGTTTAGGCTTTCAAATGCAAAGTTTATTTGTCGGTGCAGGTATTTTATTAGCAAATGGATCTATTGTATTGTTTCAATATTTGTTTGGGGGTGAATCTGTTGAGCAAGCGGGTACCATTCCACAATGGTTATATTACTCCTTCTTTATTGGTGCATTCTTATCTTTAACTACCATTTTGTGGTCGGTGTTAAAAACGCCTGAAATTCCACCCTCAGATGAGGAGTTAGAAGAAATAAATCACATTAAGGCTCTGCCCTTTGCTAAACGTATGTCTCAACCTTTTCAAGAGATTGTTCAGGCGCTTAAAAATATGCCTGTGTTTATGTGGAAAATTGGTGCCGTATATCTATTTCAGTGGTACGCTCTTTTTATATATTGGCAATTCACAACGCCTTTATTTAAGTTAACATTAGGATTTTCAACCTCAGAGGCTGCCTCACAAGCGGCAAAAATGAGTTTAACCTACAATATCGTTACCATGGTTGTGGCACTAGCTTTAGTGCCCTTGACTGTTAAGTTTGGAGGCAAAAAAATCTATGCTTTGAGTTTAGTAGGTACTGCGATAGCATTATTTTCTATTTCTTACATTTCAGATGCCAATCTTGTCCTGATACCTATGGTACTTTTTGGTATTGGTTGGGCAGCTATGATGGGTATTCCTTACACTATGGTTTCTAAAATTGTGCCGCAAGATCGCAGAGGAGTGTATATGGGTATTTTAAATATGATGATCGTAATACCTATGGGAATTCAAACGCTAACATTTGGACCAATTTATAAATATCTGTTAGGAGGAAATGCCATTAATGCAATGCTTTTTGCAGGTACATTTTTTACTATTGCTGCCTTACTAGCAATGCGATTGAAAGAAAAACAAAATAATGTATTAATCATTAATGAATAAAATTAACTATAATACGAACATTTTAAGGGCGCTATCATCCGAGGGAATGATGAGTTGCCAGCCGAATGTTACCGTTGAAAAAAGACACCTATAAGCCTATGAAAAACAGCTTCAAAATACTCGTATTATTTGCTTTTGTTTTAATGTCATGCAAAAATGAATCAGAACAAAAAATTCCTGTCGACACCACTTTTGAAGTACCTATAATTCAGACCCTAGACCAGTTGCTGAAACAAGAAGATACCGATGGTGATAAGAAAATTACTATTGAAGATAAATCTTCAAAATGGTTTCAACTAAAATCAAACTCTGGAAGTACATTTGATGTATCAGGCACGTTTAAACTATCCAATTTACTTCAAGAGCTCGTTTTAGCAAAAAACGAAGGACAAACTATCGCTACTATTGAAACTAAATATATAAATGAACTTCCAGTGGATAGAACTTCACGTTTAATCAAAAATTATTATTGGGACGGATTAACGAGGCATTTAGATAAAGATGGTATAGAAAGCCTTATAAAGGACACTAAAAATGAAAGTTTAATTTCAGAAAATCTTAGAATTTATGTACCCTTTAACGACTCTATTGCATTAAATTACTTTAAAAGTTTAGAGAGTGGCTTACCAATAACTACTTATCGATTACCAGAGCGTATTACACCAAAATATGTAAAATCAATTAACAACCAACCTGGCATCTTATCGTTAAAACTTGAAGAGAAAGATGGACAATTACGTGGAGTTCCCTTTGTTGTTCCCGGCGGTAGATTCAACGAAATGTATGGTTGGGATAGTTATTTTGAATCTATTGGATTAATTTTAGATGGAAGAGTGGATTTGGCCAAAGCCATGGCTGATAATTTTCAATATGAGATTGAACATTACGGTAAAATTTTAAATGCAAATAGATCTTATTATTTAACCAGAACCCAACCGCCTTATTATTCAAGTTTAATAAGACAAGTATTTGAGATTACAAGCGACCAAGCCTGGCTAAAAAGTCATCTTGAGACTGCGATTCACGAATATGAGACGGTGTGGATGGAGAAAGGAAAACGATTAACATCAAACGGATTAAATCGTTATTTTGCAGAAGGTCTCAGAATTCCACCAGAATGTGAAGAAGGCCATTTTGATGAAATCTTAAAACCCTATGATGAAGCAGCTGGGCTCTCTATTGAAGAGTATGTAGCTCGCTACCAAGGAGATCAAATATCTGAAGCCGATCTAAACTCTTCATCTATTTTAATCATTAATCCAGAGCTCGATGCTTACTTTGTTCACGATCGTAGCATGCGCGAGTCTGGTCATGATACCTCTTATAGAATTGAAGGCAATTGCGCTGACCTCAATTTGGTAGATATAAATGCCTTACTTTATAAATACGAAAAAGATTTTGCAGATCTAATTCGTAGTCAATTTAATAATAGTTTTGAAACCTCGTCTGGAAAGCGCTATACTTCAGAATACTGGACTAAAAAGGCTGAAGAACGTCAGTCGCTTTCTAACAAATATCTCTGGAATGAAGACAGCGGCTTATATTTTGATTTCGATACCAAAAACAACAAACAATCTACATTCATAGCAGCGACAACTTTTATACCTATGTGGTCTGAGATGGCCAGCGAAGCACAAGCAGAACAATTAGTAAAAAATGGTATTCCACTATTGTTAGAGAAGGGCGGTATTGCAGGAAGTACAGAGGAGAGCAGAGGTAAAATTTCAGTTGAACGTCCTGCACGACAGTGGGATTATCCCAACGGCTGGGCACCACATCAAATGATGATTTGGAAGGGTTTAAAAAATTATGGTTATAATGCCGAGCTACAAGAATTAGTCTATCGATGGTTGTATATGATTACCAAAAATGCGGTTGACTACAACGGAACAATTCCCGAAAAATACGATGTTGTTGAAGCGACACATAAAGTATTTGCCGAATATGGCAATGTAGGTACAAATTTTCAATACATTACACAAGAGGGATTTGGTTGGATGAACGCATCCTATCAATATGGATTGACACTTTTAGACGCAAATTTAAGAGATGATTTAAATCAACTAAAAGATCCAGAAATTATTTTTTAACGCATTTTCTTAAATGCTCGCTACAGTTCTATGGTTTGGTTTTTTTTCTTGAAAAGAAATCCCACAGTACACATCAGCCCAAAAATACCAGTCAATGAAGCCTCTTTTATTAAGTCCTCAAATCGAACCGAGGTTTATAATATTTCAAAAATACAATTGAGTTTGAGTGACCTTATTTTAGTCAGTATTTTAGTTTGATTCGAAAAGGTTTTCGAACCAAATTATCGGGGTTTATTAAGAAAATTGTTTTTAACTAAAATCTGAGTCGTAATTTTAGTTTAACTAATATCATATCGTACTTAAACATGGCTTTAGAAAAAAGTAAAAAAAGAAAGGTTATTGAGTTTAATGGTGTCATGCTCAATGCGTATCCAGATAGTGTTGGCGAAAAATTGGAGGATACCATTAAAATGCTTCAAATGCCAGAGTTTGGAGATGTCTTTTCTTTATTCTATGTGTTGCCAACCTTTTTTAATAGTGATTTAGATCGTGGTTTTTCGATTATAGATTACAATCTCAATGTGCAATTAGTTTCAGAAAACGATCTAAAAGCATTGGAAGAGTATGGTGTTATGCTAAAGTTCGACATTGTTTTAAATCATTTATCAGTTGCGTCTCCACAATTTAAGGATTTGCTAGAGAATGGTAAACAGTCTAAATACAAAGATTTTTTTATAAATTGGAATACATTTTGGAAAGGCCATGGTAAAAAAAATGATCAGGGTATAATTATTCCAAAAGATGAATTTCTCAATAAATTATTCACAAGGAAATTGGGATTGCCAATACTTAAAGTACCGTTTGATGACGGTTCAAAGCAACCTTACTGGAATACCTTTTACCAACAAGTTACTTATAACAAGATTTCTGTTACTCACTTAGAAAGTATGGTGATGCTAACTAAAAGTGATAAGATGAGTATTGTAAAAAAGGTAAATACAGCTATAGATGACAACGCTGATTTAACTAAAATTAATTTTGAAGAGCACAACCCGTTAAAACCTGAATTATTAAAAATTGTAGAAAGAAATTGTACCTATTTAGGGCAAATGGATGTTAATGCCAAATCAGAATTGGTCTGGGATTTTTATGAAGAAACCCTCACCAAAGTAAAAAATTACGGATGCAAAATTTTACGCTTAGATGCTTTTGCTTATTTACACAAAGAAGTAGGTCAAACGAACTTTTTTAATACACCAGGAACTTGGCAGTATTTAGAACGAATTAGTCAAATAGCTCAAAAAAATGACTTGGTACTACTGCCTGAAATTCATGCAGAATATGGGCTAAATTTACACGATGAGGTTGCTAAGAGGGGGTATTGGATTTATGATTTTTTCTTACCGGGTTTAGTGATTCATACCCTAGAAAAAGGTGATAATAAAGCACTTCTAAAATGGGCAAAAGAGATCTTAAAAAAGAGATATAAAACCATAAACATGTTAGGCTGCCACGACGGAATTCCTGTATTAGATTTAAAAGGTAAAGAAGTGAATGGTATTTATAATAAGGGTTTGCTTGAGGATGCTGAAATCGAAGACATAATGAATACTATTATGGCTCGCGGTGGTCGCGTAAAAAATCTTTACGAAACATAAGGAAAAAAAATTTCTTACTATCAGGTAAATGCAACCTTTTTTAGTGCTTTAGGAGAAAATGAACAAAAGTTATTATTAGCAAGGGCAATTCAATTATTTATGCCAGGAATTCCGCAAATATGGTATCTCGATATCTTTGCCGGAAAAAATAATTATAAGGCAGCGGACTTAGCCGGAAGTGGAGGACATAAAGAAATTAACCGCACAACCTTATCCTTATCTGATATTAAAAAGGGACTTAAAGAAGAAATTGTCTTAAACCAATTGAAATTAATTAAACTCAGAAACAATTCAGAGGCATTTCAAGGGGATTTAAAAATTAGTGATACTTCAGAAAATCAAATTGATATGACTTGGTCAAAAAATGGGCATTCTGCGCAGTTAAAAGCCAATATTGAAACCTTCAGATTTACAATAATCTCCAAAGAAGGTGATCAGCATAAAACATGGTCTTTTTAGAATTACAATTGGCCTTTAAACTATAAAATGTGTTGTTAACTTAGTGTTTTAAGGAGCGGTCTTTTCTAGCACTTCAATCTCCGCGTTTTAACCAATTATTTTTAAAAGCATCAGACTCTTGCGCATGCTCTCAATTCCGTATATTTGCAGCTTAATCCGTCAAGTTTATGAGCAAAGAAAGTAAACGCCGAGAAGCCTTAGTATACCACGCAAAACCTACACCAGGAAAAATAAAGGTTGTTCCTACTAAAAAATATGCATCGCAGCGCGATTTATCGCTAGCCTATTCCCCTGGCGTAGCAATCCCCTGTTTAGAAATTGCTAAAGACGTTAATAATGTGTATAAATATACAGCCAAAGGCAATCTTGTCGCTGTAATTTCTAACGGTACTGCCGTTTTAGGATTGGGTAATATCGGTCCGGAAGCCTCTAAACCTGTTATGGAGGGCAAAGGCTTACTCTTTAAAATTTTTGCTGATATCGATGTGTTTGATATTGAAGTGAATACTGAGAATGTCGATGATTTTATAGAAACCGTTAAAAATATCGCCCCAACTTTTGGCGGAATTAATCTCGAAGATATAAAGGCTCCCGAAGCCTTTGAAATAGAGCGTCGCTTAAAGGAGGAACTAGACATTCCTGTGATGCACGACGATCAGCACGGCACCGCAATTATTTCAGCAGCTGCACTGTTAAATGCATTGGAGCTAGCTCAAAAGAAAATAGACGAGGTGCGCATCGTCGTCAGTGGAGCTGGGGCCGCAGCAATTTCGTGTACCCGCCTATACCAAGCTTTTGGCGCGAAACGCGAAAACATTGTAATGCTAGATAGTAAAGGCGTCATCAGAAACGACAGAGATCAACTATCATCGCAAAAAGCTGAGTTTGCCACACACCGTAAAATCGATACCCTAGATGAGGCTATGGAAAATGCCGATGTGTTTATAGGCTTGTCCATGGCAAATATTGTGTCCCCAGAAATGCTAATATCTATGGCAGCCGATCCTATTGTTTTTGCCATGGCAAATCCCGATCCAGAAATCGATTATCAACTGGCTATTGATACCAGAAAAGATATTATTATGGCGACTGGTCGAAGTGATCATCCTAACCAAGTGAATAATGTACTAGGTTTTCCCTTTATTTTTAGAGGTGCCTTAGATGTAAGAGCCACAAAAATTAATGAAGCCATGAAAATGGCAGCGGTTAAAGCCTTGTCTAATCTAGCCAAAGAACCCGTGCCAGAGCAAGTAAATATTGCCTATTCAGAAACCCGATTGACCTTCGGTAGAGACTATATCATCCCAAAACCATTTGATCCACGTTTAATTGCTGAAGTACCTCCTGCTGTAGCAAAAGCCGCAATGGAAAGCGGTGTGGCTAAAGAACCTATTGAAGATTGGGATCGTTATAGAGAAGCACTTTTAGAACGTTTAGGTTCCGACAATAAGCTCGTAAGAATGCTTTTAGGACGTGCTAAAACCAATCCGAAACGTGTTGTTTTTGCCGAAGCCGATCAGCTCGATGTATTAAAAGCAGCTCAAATTGTCTATGACGAAGAAGTGGCACATCCAATTCTTTTAGGAAGAAAAGATGCGATTATCAGTTTGATGGAAGAGATTGAATTTGATGTCGATATTCCAATTATCGATCCGAAATCCGACGAGGAAACCGACCGTAAAAATCGATATGCCAAAGCCTATTGGGAAAAGCGCAAAAGACAAGGAGTTACAATTTATTCGGCTCAAAAAATAATGAGAGAGCGTAATTATTATGCGGCAATGATGGTCAATGAAGGGGATGCTGATGCTTTAGTAACGGGCTATTCTAGAAGTTATCCTTCCGTAGTAAAACCTATGCTAGAACTTATTGGTATGGCCGATGGGGTTAATAGAGTGGCTACAACCAATGTAATGATTACTCAACGTGGCCCAATGTTTTTAGGCGATACGGCCATTAATATTAATCCTACCGCTAAGGATTTGGCAAAAATTGCACGCATGACCTCTAAAGTGGCCAAAATGTTTGGGATTGATGCTGTTACAGCTATGATTTCGTATTCTAATTTTGGCTCTTCAGAAAATTCTGATGCTGAAAAAGTGAGAGAAGCAGTGACGATATTGCACAAATTGTACCCAGAAATGGTGGTTGATGGTGAGGTACAGGCAGATTTTGCTTTAAATTCAAAAATGCTTCAAGATATTTTTCCATTTTCAAAATTAGCAGGTCGCAAAGTCAATACGCTTATTTTTCCTAATCTCGATTCAGCAAATATTACCTATAAACTTCTTAAAGAGCTCAATAAATCTGAATCTATTGGTCCTATAATGATGGGCATGCGCAAACCGGTTCATATTTTACAGCTTGGTGCGAGTGTCGACGAAATTGTAAATATGACGGCAATCGCTGTAATTGATGTCCAAGAGCGTGAGAAAAGACAGCAGAAATAACTGATTTTGAGAAGTGGATCTTAAACTTGTAATGTAAATAATTTTAGTACATTTGGTTTTTTAACCTTGGTAATAATGATTACGCACTTAGAGGGCAAACTTGTTGAAAAAAATCCTACAGATGTTGTTATTGATTGCAATGGTGTAGGGTATTTTATTAATATATCACTTCATACATTTTCGGAAATACCAGACCAAGAACATCTGAAGCTTTATACTTATCTGCAGATAAGAGAAGATTCGCAAAGCCTTTATGGATTTTCCTCAAAAACGGAACGCGAAATATTCAAATTATTAATCTCAGTGAGCGGCATTGGTGCAAACATAGCGCGTACCATGTTATCATCTTTAACACCAGATCAGGTTAAAGAGGGTATTGCTAGTGGTGACGTGACCCTAATTCAGAGCATTAAAGGAATTGGTCTAAAAACCGCACAGCGCGTCATCATTGATTTAAAGGATAAAGTGTTAAAAGTTTACGGCATAGATGAACTTTCTCTAATCACAAACAATACACATAAAGATGAGGCGTTATCTGCATTAGATGTTTTAGGATTTAATAAAAAACAATCCGAAAAAGTTGTTGAAAGAATATTGAAGACCCAACCAGATGCCCAAGTAGAGCAAATTATAAAAGAAGCTCTAAAAAACTTATAATGCAATTGAATACAACTAACCATACGCAACGTCACTCTATTGGTTTTAGGTGTGTATTAGCGTTTATGATGCTAATAAGTGTGTTTGTAACGGCGCAAGAAACTGAGCAAGAGCAAGATTCAACAAAAACGACTTTTGCCTTCGGAAGTTTAAAAATGCCTAACCCAAACAGTATTGTTTCAAAATATACCTACGATCCTATTTTAGACCGCTATCTCTACACTGAAAAAATAGGAAGTTTCAATATCAATTACCCTTTAATCTTAACGCCAGAAGAATTTCAGAAATTGGTGCTTCAAGAAAAACTAAAAGACTATTACAAGCGAATGGCTGATGCTGCAGCCGGCCAAAAAGAAGGTTCCGAAGAAGATCAGAAGAATTTATTACCCGAGTTTTATGTCAACTCAGGCTTATTTGAGACTATTTTTGGCGGTAATACCATAAATATTGTTCCGCAAGGTTCTGTTGAGGTAGATTTAGGAATTTTGTATTCTAAACAAGACAATCCGTCCTTCTCACCTAGAAACAGGAGTAATTTTACCTTCGATTTTGACCAAAGAATAAGCCTAAGTTTATTGGGTAAAGTAGGCGAACGACTTCAAGTGACCGCAAATTATGATACCGAAGCTACCTTCGATTTTCAGCAATTGGTAAAACTTGAATATACTCCAACTGAAGATGATATCATTAGAAAAATTGAAGTCGGTAACGTAAATATGCCCTTAAACAGTTTGCTTATTACAGGGGCACAAAGTTTATTTGGTGTAAAAACAGAATTGCAATTCGGTAAAACAACGGTGACAGCTGTATTTTCTGAACAGCAGTCGCAATCAAAATCAGTCACTGCCCAAGGTGGAGGAACTGTCGAAGAATTTGAGTTTTTTGCCAGAGATTACGACGAAAACCGACACTTCTTTTTAGCACAACATTTTAGAGAGAATTACGACGAAGCTTTATTGCAATATCCATTTATAAATAATAAGGGACTTCAGATTACACGTGTTGAGGTCTGGGTGACCAACAGAAATAATCAAACCGAAAATGTTAGGAATATTGTGGCATTTCAAGATTTAGGAGAATCTAAAGCTGAAAATATTGGTTTACAGCCGCTGCCTCCCGGGTTTGTAAATAATCCCGGTGCGCTTCCACGAAACCAAAACAATGATTTTGACCCCACAAATATTGGTGGTCCTGGGTCCTTATTGACGAACGCGGTTAGAGATATTACATCGGTTGAAACTGGAGTTAATGTTCCTGTAAACGAAGGTTTTGACTACGGTAAGTTAGAGGCCGCTAGAAAATTGAGGGAAGGTCAAGAATACGTTTTAAACTCAGAATTGGGATATATTTCGCTTAATCAGAGACTTCTTAACGATGAAGTTTTAGCTGTGGCATTTCAATACACCATAAACGGAGACGTATTTCAAGTTGGGGAGTTTGCTAATGGTGGCGTAGATGCAACCGGTGTTGATACGGGTGTAAATGGGAATCAAGTGGTGTCAAACAACAGTCTTATTTTAAAAATGCTAAAAAGTGCAGTGACTTCTGTTGAGCAACCGATTTGGGATTTAATGATGAAAAACATCTACGACACGGGTGCTTTTCAATTAAGTCAAGAAGATTTTAGACTAAATATTTTTTATACGGAAGCGTCTCCGGTGAATTTTATAAGACCCGTTGAAGGCACTGCTTTTCCTCCTTTTGAGAACAATACTCCAAACAACACAGCCGATGATACAGAAATTAACGAAACTCCTTTAATTCGTTTGTTTCATTTAGACCGACTCAATTTTAATAATGATCCCCAAGAGCGTGGTGACGGTTTTTTTGATTATGTGGAAGGACTTACGGTATTGTCGCAAAACGGAAAAATTATCTTTACAAAAGCAGAACCTTTTGGACGGTATTTATTTGATGTTTTAGATGATGATGGAAATCCTAATAATAATGATTCGGACTATCAACAAGATGTGTATACCAATCCGAATCAGGAAAAGTATGTTTATGACTTACTTTATAAATCCACGAAAACGCAAGCTTTAGATGAGGCTGAAAAAAATAAATTCCAAATAAAAGGGCGCTTTAAAAGTAGTGGTGGAGATGGAGGTATTCCTATTGGAGCCTTCAATGTACCAAGAGGTTCGGTAAGAGTAACGGCTGGCGGAAGAGTTCTTGTAGAAGGTATAGATTATACCGTAAATTATCAATTGGGTCGTGTTGAGATTTTAGATGAAGCGCTAAAAGCATCCAACACACCTATTAACGTTTCGGTTGAAAACAATGCAGTATTCGGCCAACAAACCAAACGTTTTACAGGGATAAATATCGAACATCAATTTAATGAAAATTTTGTTCTAGGGGCGACCTTGCTAAATTTGAATGAGCGACCAATTACTCAAAAGGCAAATTTCAACACGGAACCAATAAATAATACGATTTTCGGATTTAACGGAAATTACTCCACAGAGGTTCCGTTTTTAACACGATTGGTCAACACATTACCAAATATAGATACGGATGTGACCTCTAATGTGTCGTTGCGAGGAGAATTTGCATACTTAATGCCTGGTGCGCCTAAGGGTGCCGACTTTGATGGTGAAGCTACAGCATACATTGATGATTTTGAAGGCACCCAAGGAGCCATAAATTTATTAAGTCCGCTGTCTTGGTTCTTATCGAGTAGGCCAAAAGAATTACCGGCTGTAACGCCAGGTGACGATGCCGTAGGTATTCAAAACGGTTATGGTAGAGCATTTTTAAATTGGTACACCATTGATCCAATTTTTTACAGTAACCAGCGTCCAGCGGGCATTACAGATGACGATGTTTCCAATGTATATTCAAGACGTGTGTTTATTGAAGAAATTTTTCCTCAGGTAGATGTTGTTCAAGGACAAACTTCAGTGATAAACACTCTAGATTTGGCCTATTACCCAACCGAACGTGGACCTTACAACTTTGACCCTAACGCTACAAATGATGTGTTAAATCCTAATCAAAGTTGGGCGGGAATCACCAGACAAATCACCTCCACAGATTTTGAACAAGCCAACGTAGAATATATAGAGTTTTGGGTACAAGATCCGTTTTTAGATAATCCCTCTAGCACAGGTGGTAAGTTAACCATCAACTTAGGGAATATCTCTGAAGATGTTCTAAAAGATGGGAAAAAACAATACGAAAACGGATTGCCAGAAGATGGTGATATTAGTGCCATTCAACAACAAACACCAACGCAACAGAATCCTTTTGTAGTACCTCAAAACCAGTCTTTAATCTACACCTTTGGTACCACAGGCGCGCAAAGAGCCAACCAAGATGTGGGACTCGATGGTTATGACGATATAGAGGAAGCCCAAATGCTTCAGCAAGTTTTTGGAGCAAACAACTTTGGGGAAGACCCTGCAAGAGACAACTACAGGTATTATTTAAACACAGAGGGTTCTATTTTTGAACGTTACAAGCAATACAATGGTTTAGAAGGCAATACACCAGATGTGTTTACGGATACCAACAGAGGGTCTACAACCCAACCCGATGTTGAGGACATAAATAGAGATAACACAATGAATACCATTGACAGTTATTTTGAATATCAGGTTGATTTAAATCCAGCCAATCTCACTATTCAAAATCCACAAATCAATGATATTAAGGTCAAGAATGTAACCCTGCCTAATGGCGACCAAAGAGAAGTGAAATGGTATCAGTTTAGATTACCAATAAATGAGCCAACGAATGCTATTGGTGGTATAACAGATATTAGATCTGTGCGTTTTGCCAGATTGTATTTAAATGAATTTACCCAAAATACGGTGTTGCGTTTTGCAACTTTAGATTTAGTGCGAAGCGATTGGAGACGTTATACTTTAGACCTAGATAACGATCCAACAAACAATAGCGCGAATGCCGAGTTTAATGTTGGTATAATTGGAGTGCAAGAAAATGATGGCAATTATGTTATTCCTCCCGGAGTTAGACGTGAAGAATTAAATAATAATAACACTATAGTAAGACAAAACGAGCAATCTTTAGTGTTACAAGCCTGCGAATTAGAACCAGAAGATTCTAAAGGGGTGTTCAAAAATATTAATATAGATATGCGTCAGTATAAAAACTTGCGTATGTTTTTGCATGCCGAAGAGCAAGAG
>CAYMDB010000005.1:13763-26809 GCA_964388865.1 uncultured Flavobacteriaceae bacterium | reverse complement strand
GCGCACGCCGTAATCC
This sequence comes from uncultured Flavobacteriaceae bacterium, assembly GCA_964388865.1. GTDB lineage: Bacteria > Bacteroidota > Bacteroidia > Flavobacteriales > Flavobacteriaceae > Winogradskyella. The sequence goes on along the minus strand of CAYMDB010000005.1, from coordinate 26,793 downwards.
ACGAGCAGCTTGTATCGGTTTTCCATTTGCTCAACGGCTTTAACGCCAGTACCAGAAACGGATTGATAGGTTGACACCACAATGCGCTTTATTTTATAATGTTTGTGCAGCGGAGCCAATGCCATTACCATTTGAATGGTAGAACAATTTGGGTTGGCTATAATTTTATCTTCTTTTGTAAGTTGATGAGCATTAATTTCAGGGACCACCAATTTTTTAGATAAATCCATTCTCCAAGCTGAAGAATTATCAATAACAGTTGTGCCAACTTCTGCAAATTTTGGAGCCCATTCAAGGGATGTGGCTCCACCTGCAGAAAATAAGGCAATATCTGGGCGTTTTTCAATAGCTGCAGGAATGCTAATAACCTCAATATCCTTTCCTTTAAAGGTCATCTTTTTACCGACAGAACGTTCTGAAGCGACTAATAATAATTCATCAGCAGGAAAATTTCGCTCCTCTAAGACTTTAAGCATAACATTTCCTACTAAACCTGTGGCACCAACGATAGCTACTTTCATATCAAAAATTAATTTTTAGAGGGCTAAATTATGATATTTCAGTTGGTTTTAGACGCTTAAACATATAAAGATGTGATAAAAATTGGGGCTTTAAAATGAAATTTCTGTAATACTTGCAACGCAAAGAAAACCCAGATGCGTATCATCTGGGTTTAGTTAATAAAAATTGAAGTGTAGCGGTGTCGCTAGCGTTTTATTTTTTTAGTGCGTCTCTAATTTCAATGAGTAAGTCGATTTCTGATGGGCCAGATGGAGCTGCAGGTGCAGGTTCTTCTTTTCTTTTCATCCTAGTAATGCCTTGTATAAGCATAAACATTACAAAAGCTACGATAATAAAGTCCAATAAATTGGTGATAAAATCGCCATACAGTACAGCAACCTCTCCAACGATTTCATCGGCTTCATTTAAAGTACCTTCTTGTAAAACCCATTTTAAATCTTTAAAATCAGTATTAAAAATTAAACCGACTAGTGGAGATACAATCCCTCCTGTAAAAGCAGCTACTACTTTATTAAAGGCAGCACCCATTACAAAAGCAACGGCAATATCTACCAAATTGCCCTTCATTGCAAATTCCTTAAATTCTTTTAGCATGATTTAGTGTGTTATTGGTTAGTGTGTTAATAGTCAGCCAAAAATAAAGAAAAAAGTCAAAATGAGTTAAATTTTTTTAGTTGTCAATAAAAACACGCTTAACACGCTGGGATATGGCGGTTAAAATTTCATAAGAAATTGTGCTAGCACCCTCTGCTAGGGTAGAAGCTTTGTGGCTTGCATCAAATACAATAACTTCGTCACCTTCCTTACATTCTATATTTGTAACATTTACCATAATCATGTCCATGCAGACATTACCGATAATGTTGGCTTTTTCACCATTAATAGTTACAAAACCTTTTTCCTTACCATAAATTCTGCTAATCCCATCGGCGTGGCCAATAGGAATAGTTGCTGTTTTTATAAATTCTTTTGCTTCATAAGCACGGTTATAACCCACAGTTTCTCCGTATTCAATCCTGTGAATTTGAGAAATGACAGACTTTAAGCTGGCAATAGGTTTTAGGTTTTTGTCTTCTTTAGCTGAATTGCCAAAACCATAAAGACCAATACCGCAACGCACCATATTAAAGTGTGCTGCAGGAAAATTTAAAACGCCAGAAGTGTTGCACAAATGCAACCAAGGGTGATACCCAATCTTAGTTTCGAAGTCTTTTGCAATGGTTTTAAACTCTTCAATTTGTTGGCATGTGAAGTCTATTTCTTTGACATCTTCGCTAGCTGCTAAATGTGAGAAAATAGATTTTGCTTTTATGGCGCCTGTAGCTTTTAGCGTTGTGATAATATCATCGACATTATTCGCATTGAAACCTAAGCGATTTAAACCTGTATTAAATTTAATGTGTACCGGATAATTCTGTTGCGATTGGCTTTCTGCAACTTTTATAAATTCATTTAATACGTTCTTACTATAGATACTTGGCTCTAGGCAACGCTCTATAATAGTGTTAAAATTTACAGGTTGCGGATATAAAACTAAAATTGGAGTGGTTACGCCAGCATCTCTTAAGAGCACTCCTTCTTTAGCATAAGCTACGGCAAAATAATCTATGTTTAGGTTTTGCAGATGTTTCGCTATGGCTACGGAATCGCTACCGTAAGCAAAGGCCTTTACCACAGCCAAGAACTTGGTCTCAGCTTGTAGTTTTGATTTTAAATAATTGAAGTTATGTGTTAAAGCACTTAAATCAATTTCGAGAATAGTTTCTTGTGCTTTAAGCATCAGGGTTAGGGTCTTTAGTATCTATTTCTTCGGCATCCTTTACTTTCATTTGTCTTACCTTATCCCGCAACATGCTTTTGTAAAAAGCGGCTCTACTTAAGGGTTCGTACTCATCAACTTCACCTAATAAAACTAGAGCATCACTTTTAGATTTTCTATGACTATACTGTGCCAAATTACCGGTTTTTGTACAGATAGCATGCACTTTAGTAACATATTCTGCCGTTGCCATAAGATACGGCATCGGTCCAAAAGGATTACCCTTAAAATCCATATCTAAGCCAGCGACGATGACCCGGATGCCATTATTGGCTAAGTCGTTACAAACTCTAACAATTTCATCGTCAAAAAATTGTGCTTCATCAATACCCACAACGTCACAACCATCCGCTAAGATAGGAATGTTGGCTGCGGCAGGCACAGGTGTTGATCGTATTTGATTGGCATCATGCGAAACTACCATATCGCCATCATACCGCACGTCTACAGTGGGTTTAAAAATTTCAACTTTTTGTTTTGCAAATTGAGCACGCTTCAATCGGCGAATTAATTCTTCAGTCTTACCAGAGAACATGGATCCGCAAATCACTTCAATCCAACCAAATTGTTCTTTCTGATTTACCGTATTTTCAAGAAACATTTTGTAATTTTAGCACTAAAATGTAGTAATTATTTGTTTTTTTAAGGTCAATCAAATTTAGTAAAAATCAAAAGTAAAAATCAAACATCTCCAATTAATTTATAATTAATGTACAGCGAAGGTGATAATGTTTCAAACCCATATAAAAATCCAAAAAAATAAGTTATGAAAAAGAAACTCGAATCAGAATTAATGAGTATTGCCCATAGGATTTTAAAGCTTAAAGGCAGGGAAGATGTAGATAAGATGCACCAAGAAGTGGCTGAGCTCTACGAAAAGCTTACTGTTTTAAAATTTGCTCAGGAAAATTTTGAAGATCATATTCCTAAGATCGGGAATGACTCATCGTTTTTTGGAATGTTAGATGTTGCCTTTAATAATAAGGTAAGCGATAATATAGAAGTTGAAAACAGAACTTATATCAATTTAGATGAGGTTGAAGATGACAATATCATGGAACCAGTCATGGAAAAAATTAAGGATTTGGTCGCTCAAATGCCACAAGAATCTCAGGAAGTCGATGTGATGTTGGAAGAAACACTGCGGTCAGATATCCAAAGCACTTCAGAGTTTGAAGCCCTCACAGCAGGTTTTGCGAAAATGCCAGATTTTCAACCCCTTGAAGACGCTCAAAAACTAGAAGCTGAACGCGCTAAAAAATCTTTGAATGACAAATTGAAAGGACAACGTTTAACCATAGGCCTCAACGATAAGATAGCTTTTATTAAACATTTGTTTGAAGGTAGAAACGAAGATTATGATCGCGTTATTTCTCAAATAAATACCACGCACTCCGTAGGGGAAGCTCGAAAATTAATTTTTGAAATGGTGAAGCCCGACTATAATAATTGGAACGGTAAAGAAGAGTACGAAGAACGTTTTATTGAGATTATTGAAAGTAAATTCAATTAGTTTAAAACCCTTTAATGAGTAAACTGTTTATCGTCCCTACACCAATAGGGAATTTAAAAGATATCACTTTAAGAGCTATTGAAGTTTTAAAAGAAGTGGATTTAATTTTGGCTGAAGATACCAGAACTTCAGGTAAGTTATTGAAGCATTTCAACATTAATACTCACATGCAAAGTCACCATATGCACAACGAGCATAAAACGGTGAATCACCTCATTGAAAAACTTAAATCAGGATTAACAGTAGCGGTTATTAGTGATGCTGGCACACCAGCCATTTCAGATCCTGGGTTTTTATTGGTTAGAGCTTGTGTAGAAAATGGTATTGAAGTCGATTGTTTGCCTGGCGCCACTGCTTTTGTGCCTGCGTTAGTAAACAGCGGATTACCAAACGATAAGTTTGTGTTTGAAGGTTTTTTACCTGTAAAAAAGGGACGCCAAACTCGGTTATTATTACTAGCCGAAGAAACCCGAACCATCATTTTTTATGAAAGTCCGCATAAATTAATTAAAACCCTAGGCCATTTTTGCGAGTACTTTGGTGAGGACAGACTGGTTTCAGTGTCAAGAGAACTTACTAAACTGTATGAGGAAACCATTCGCGGAACAGCAAAAGAAGTATTAGATTATTACACCAACAAGCCGCCAAAAGGTGAAATTGTTATCGTGGTGGGTGGAAAGCCTTAATTATTTTTGTGTAAAAACATAATTGGCTCAAAATGTTTTCTGTTATAAGCAATTTTATTACAAAGAGAATCAAAATTCTAATAAGACTCTCCATCATGCTTCCCAACTTCAAAACCGTGTTTTCCAAGAAACTTATTACCACTTTCAATGGCGTCTTCTTCTAGGGTAGTTCCCATAGAATCATTCCAACGGTTTAAAAAACCAAATAAGGAAATCACACCAAGCATTTCTACAATTTCGCCCTCGTTCCAATGTTCGTATAAACGTTTCTTAATAGTAGCATTTACCGCATTTGGCACTTGACTTGCCGCCAGACTAAAATCTAAAGCCGCACGTTCGGCCTCAGAAAAAGCGTAATGCGTTCTGTAATCCCATATATTTTCGAGTTGTTCTTGTGCAGCACCATAACGCTCAGCTGCTCTAATGGCGTGGGCCTGACAATAGCGACAACCAGAAGCGTTACTACTCACCCAAGCAATCATACGTTTTAAGGTGGAAGTTACACGACCTTCATTAGCCATTACCGCCTTGTTTAAATTTATAAAGGCTTTTGAAATGGCAGGTCGGTGCTGCATGGTTAATACTGAATTCGGACAAAATCCAAGGGTTTCATTAAAAAATTCAGCAAGTGCTTTAGTTTCTAAATCGTGCTCAGTAGACAATGGTGGTACTAATGCCATAATTATTTTTTTAGTAGTATTTTTGAAGATACACAAGAAACAAAAAAAAAATTAGATATGCTTCATAAAATCACCACACACTGGAAAGGCGGATTAACCTTTGAATCTGATAACCCAAGCGGAAAGACTGTAGTTATGGATACCGATATTGAAGGTCAAACTGAGCGTTTTGGACTATCACCAAAGGCCATGATGTTGTCCTCTATAGCAGGATGCTCAGGCTTAGACGTCGTTTCAATTTTAGATAAAATGAAGGCTGAATTTACCGATTTTAAAATTGAAGTTTCAGGTGAACTAACCGATGAGCATCCAAAATATTATCATACGGTAACTGTTGACTATCATTTTTATGGTCATAATTTAAATGAGGAAAAATGTGAAAAAGCGGTAAAGCTTTCTGTTGAAAAGTACTGTGGAGTTTTGGAAATGTTTAGACGCTTCGCAGATGTAAAAACAACGATTCAATATCATATATTATCAAAATAATAAGTAAAGTTATGACATTTCCCCTTTGGGAATTAAAAGGGACTTATGCGTTGGACACTCAAACCAAAACCAGAACTTTCAAAACTTGAAGACCTAAAAAAAGCGCTTCAGGTCGATGACATCGTTGCTACATTATTGCTACAACGTGGCATTGACACTTATGATGCGGCAAAAACGTTTTTCAGACCGAGTTTTGAAGATTTACACGATCCTTTCCTAATGAAGGACATGGATAAAGCCGTTGCTCGTATTGAAAAAGCAATTGACCATGGCGAACCTATTTTGGTCTATGGCGATTACGATGTAGATGGCACCACCTCTGTGGCTTTAATGTCCTCTTATTTAAAAACAAGAACAGAGATGGTCGCTACCTACATCCCTGACCGTTATGATGAAGGTTACGGCATTTCATACAAAGGAATCGACTTTGCACACGATAATGATTTTTCCTTAATTATAGCTTTAGATTGTGGTATCAAAGCCATTGATAAAGTGGCTTATGCCAAAGAAAAGAATATCGATTTCATTATATGCGATCACCACAGGCCAGGCGATATTTTTCCAGATGCTGTTGCCGTGCTAGACCCAAAACGGCCAGATTGCACCTATCCCTTCAAAGAATTATGTGGTTGTGGTGTCGGCTTTAAATTAATTACAGCATTGGCATCTCGACAAGGGCAAACGGTTAAGGATTTGGTTGAATATTTAGATTTGGTAGCCACAGCTATAGGAGCAGATATTGTCCCTATAGTCGATGAGAACCGAGCATTGGCTTATTTCGGATTACAGGTTATTAATACCAATCCGAGGCCAGGAATGAAAGCTATTATTGCTGAAGTTAAAAAAGAAGAATTAACCATCACAGATGTCGTATTTATAATAGCACCTCGTATTAATGCCGCCGGAAGAATGAAACACGGCAACCATGCCGTAACCCTTTTAACCGAAACTGATTTTAATTTAGCAGCACAATATGCCGTAGATATTGATCAGTACAATACAGATCGAAAGGAAACTGACCAGCGTATTACTAAAGAAGCTCTAGTTCAAATTGAAGAACATAACGAGCAAGAAGGATTTACAACAGTTGTTTACGATGAGAGCTGGCATAAAGGAGTCATTGGTATTGTCGCATCTAGATTAATTGAAACCTATTACAGACCAACTTTGGTGTTTACCAAAAGTGGGGACAAACTAGCGGCATCAGCACGATCGGTCTCTGGTTTTGATGTGTATAATGCTTTAGAAGCTTGTAGCGAACATATCGAACAATTTGGCGGACACAAATACGCTGCTGGATTAACACTTCTACCAGAAAATTACGAAGCCTTTAAAGCCAAGTTTGAAGCGGTGGTTAAAGACAGCATAGATCCAAAATTATTAACACCAGAACTAAAGGTAGATATAGAGATAGAGCTGAGTCAAATAAATGATAAATTAATGCGAATTATTAAACAATTTGCACCATTCGGACCCGGTAATATGTCACCCACTTTTATGTCGCAACACATTAAAGATACGGGTTGGGGAAAATGTGTAGGTGAAGATGATAAGCATTTACGTTTTACGGCCACTCAATCCTTTAACGATAAGATTGTTTGTATTGGCTTTGGTTTGGGTGATAAAATAGACATCATTAAAAACAAAAAATTATTTAGTGCTGCTTATTCCATCGACGAAAATCATTGGAACGGCGCAGTAAGTTTACAGTTAAAATTGAAAGATATTAAGCCATAAATTCAACCTGCAAGGTTTTAAAAAACTCGTAGGTTTTCCAATTAAGACACGCCGATAGACCTGTCAGGTTTTCAAAACCTAACAGGTCTTCAAAAAAGCCACGTCTCTTTCTTTAGTTTTTAAAATAAAATTAAAAATAGCACCTTAGCTTATTATACATTTGCACTGAAACGTGAAATCGATCATTCAGGTATTATAACCTGATTGTTTTTAGAATATTAACCATTGGCAAAAAACGACCCATACGCTGCACTAAGAATCAAAGAGTTCAACATTTTTTTATTAGTGCGTTTTGCATTAGTCTTCGCATGGTCTATGCAATTTATCATTATTGAGTGGCAAGTTTACTCTATTACAAAAGATCCCTGGTCTTTGGGACTTATTGGCTTAATGGAGGTTATTCCTGCGGTAAGTATGGCGCTATTTGCAGGTCATATTGTAGATCAAAAAGAAAAACGAGGCCTCTTAATAAAGTGCATCATTGGATTTTCAATCATTAGCGTTGGACTCTTTTTATTAACATGGCCGGAAATTGTTGAAGATTGGTCGACCAAAACCGTGTTATACAGCATCTACTTTTTTGTATTCCTAGGGGGTTTTGTTCGGGCGTTTATCGGTCCAACAATATTTTCTTTAATCGCTTTAATTGTACCTAAAAAACTCTATCCAAACGCAGCCACTTGGAGCAGCTCTACATGGCAAGTAGCATCTGTTATTGGTCCGGCTTTGGCAGGTTTATCTATCAGTTGGATTGGTGTGCACTGGTCTCTATGTGTGGTGGTAGGCTTTTCATTTTTAGCCTTAGTTAACTTACTGCAAATTTCAAAAAAACCAATCTTGAATCCGAAAATAGGTGAGCCAGTACTTCAAAGTTTAAAAGAAGGTATACGATTTGTATATAAAACAAAAGCCATTTTAGGGGCTTTAACTTTAGATATGGTGGCCGTGTTGTTTGGTGGTGCGGTGGCACTTTTGCCAATATTTGCGCAAGATATTTTAAAGGTTGGGGCTGAAGGTTTTGGGGTGCTTAGAGCCGCACCTGCCGTCGGAGCTTTTTTAACCATGCTCATCACCGCGTATATTCCTATAAGTAAAAATGCGGGAATGAAATTACTCGGAGCCATTTTTGGGTTTGGAGTTAGTATTATTGTTTTCGGATTGTCTTCCGTATTTTGGATTTCAGTGCTCGCATTGTTCTTTAGTGGTGTAACGGATGGTGTCTCTATGGTTATTCGACAAACGATTTTGCAATTAAAAACACCAGACCATATGAGAGGACGTGTGGCCTCTGTAAATTCCATGTTTGTTGGGTCTTCTAACGAATTAGGGGCTTTTGAAAGTGGTTTAACCGCAAAATTAATGGGAACTGTTACAGCCGTCGTTTTTGGGGGCACCATGACTTTGATCATCGTCGTAACGACCTCTATTGTTTCACCGTCATTTAGAAAGCTAGACTTAAGAAAAGATATTGAAGACCACGAAGCGAACTCTTAAAAGGTTTTCAACGCAAATGTTTCACCGTCAAAAACGCCATAGGTGTAATACTGAATCCAGTCCCCTAAGTTGATGTATTTGGAGGTGTCGTTAAGCTGAATTTCTAAAGGCAAATGTCTGTGGCCAAACACGAAAAAATCGCGATGTTTTTCTTCAAGTTTACGTTTGCTATACTGAGCTAACCATTCATTGTCGTCGCCTAAAAAAGTAGCGTCATCATCACCAGAAATCAATTTGTTTTTTACGGATAGGTATTGGGCGATGCGCATACCAATATCTGGATGCCCCCATCGAAATAACCACTTAAAAAATTCGCTGGTAAACACTTTCTTCATGCGTTTGTAACCTTTGTCCCCTGGACCTAATCCATCACCATGACCAATAAAAAAGGATGAATTGTGTAGTGTAAATTCGTGAGGTTTATGATAAACAGGGATGCCTAATTCTTCTTCAAAATAACCATTCATCCATAAATCATGGTTGCCAACAAAGTAGTGGATTGGTATGCCAGAATCACTCAACTCGGCAAGCTTTCCCAATGTTCTGGTAAATCCTTTTGGTACCACGGTTTTATATTCAAACCAAAAATCAAATAAATCACCGAGTAAAAATATGGCAGCGGCATCGTGTTTAATGTGGTCTAACCATGCTACAAACTTTTTCTCACGAGGTTTGGAATCCTTAGCAGTTGGCGCTCCCAAATGATTATCTGATGCGAAGTAGATTTTCTTACCCTCAGTAATTTCTATGTAACTAGATTTAGTCATTATCTGAGGCATACCATTCCGCGAAACTGGTTGCTGTTTCCTGAAGTTTTAAGGAATGTAGTTTAATATGTTGCGGTAAACGTTTCTTTATTTTTTTTGCAAAATCAATGACCATCATTTCACTGGTTGGTTGATAGTTAACTAGTAAGACATTATGATCTCTATCGGCTAATTCTTTGGCCAGTTCTACATGAGGTGTGTTTTTATTAAACACCGTAGCATGATCAAACACATCAACGATTTCTTCTTTTACAATTTTCTTTAAATCTCCAAAGTCTATAACCATTCCGAATTTCACATGGTTAGAATCTAAAATCGGTTGGCCAATAACGGTGACTTCTAAACGGTAACTGTGGCCGTGCACATTTTTACATTTTCCGTCGTAACCGTATAGGGCGTGACCTGTTTCAAAGGAAAACTTTTTTGTAATTCGAATACTGCTCATGTAACACAATTTAAGTTACAAAGATATTATAATTGTAAAACGAATTGGATTTTAGAGTACATTTGGTTGGTTTTTTTAAAATTTACTGAAGTTAATGGCAATCACTTTTTTCTAAGTCGCATCATGAATAGCCTTTATGAAGCCATTGCGTTTGAAGAAAATCCGCTTTACGAGCGTATAATTTCTGACATAACAACCCAAAATTATAGTATTGTTGATGATTTTTTTCTTCGGAAGAAATTTTACTTCTTAGGGAATCTTTAATTGAAAAATATAAGGAAGACGAGTTTAAAAAGTCGGCAATAGGAAATAGAGTGAATGAGGTGGTGAAAAAGGCTATCCGAGGTGACATTATTCTTTGGATAGATGAGTCTATGGCAAATACAGCCGAATCCCTATTTTTCAATAAAATTAATGATTTTAAAGCATATCTCAACCGAACCTGTTTCTTAGGGATTAACCAAAAAGAATTTCATTACGCCATCTATCCAACAGGCACCTTTTACAAACGTCATTTAGATACGTTTCAGAATGACGACAGACGAAAATTATCGATTGTTTGTTATTTAAATAATGAAAATTGGCAACCTGAAAACGGTAGAGAACTCGTTTTATATTTAGAACAGGAAGCGAAGATCATTTATCCCTTTCTCGGGAAAATGGTCATTTTTGAGAGTCAAATATTAGAACACGAAGTGAAACCGGTAAACACCCCGAGATTGAGTATTACGGGCTGGCTAAAAACACGATAAAACTAATTTATCGCCTTTTGTTTCTATTGTAAAAATACATGATTATTAGTACGATACCAAGAATTAGAAATAAACCATTACCACCTAAAAAGCCGAGAATATCCATATTAATTATCTTTAAATCTATTTTTGTTATATCTGTAAATTGAGTACGCTATGACTACCAAAATTACAAATGGTAAAAGGGTGCCAATAAATATACCAATACCGTAATCACTGTTAGGAGCTTCCTTCAGTTTTTCTTCAATATTGATTTCTTGTAATAGTGTAATTAATGAATTCATTATAAAATTAGCTACTGAAGTTTTAAAAAATTAGAGTCAAAAACAGCACTCAAATTTAACTGTTTTGAGCAAGAGGTTTGAACATTTTTCTAAATTTTATAATAAGCGGAAGGCCACGAGCAACAATCCAAAGTGTAAATGCTATAAACACACCATATAGTTTATAGTCTAAATAGTCTGAATACAAAATCACTGGAATAAATACTAACAGGGTTGAGCCTAAAAGTACATTTCTTAAATATTTCATTTTACCAAGTCCTTTAAAGACGCCATCAAAAATAAAGGCCAAAGCACAAATGGGTTGCATCGCTAGAACGATCCAAAACACCTTGTAAAATTCGTTTAATACCGCCGTATCATTACTAAAAATAGTTCCGATAGGATAATAGAAAATGGCTCCAAGTACAGCAATACATACACCAGCAGCAATGCCGTATTTTATGAGCTTGTTACTTAAATTCACAAGGGTATCATAGGACTGCGCACCAAAGAAACGTCCAGATAAAATATTACCAGCACTAGCATAACCATCTATTAAAAAGGCACCAAAAAACCAAAGATTTATGGCTATGGTATAGGCTGCAATATATTGCTCTCCGTATTTAGTGGCGAAACTTGTGGCAAAATAAAGGGCGAGGTTTAAGGCAATGGTTCTCACAAAAAGATTGAGAATCATTAGTGTAAATCGTTTGATTTCAGGATTGAGAGGAAAACTAGCAATTAACGGAATATCGGTCTTTTTTAAAATGTAAAATGCAGACATGGCAGCCATTAAAATTTGCGCAATCACACTGGCATATGCGGCTCCTTCAATATGCATTGCAGGTATAACACCATCAACTCCATACACCAAAATTACATCAAACAAAATATTAGATGAAGCCCCAACTATGGCGATGAGCATTGGGTCATAGGTGTTCTGAAGACCTCTAAACGTGCCAAAAACAGCAATTGTAAATAAGGTAAACGGGAAACCAAAAACCCGAATTCTATAATACATCACACAGTAATCGAGAATGTCTCCAGTGGCGTTATAAATCTGAAATATAGATCTGGCAAAAGGGTAAGTTGTTAAAATAATCACTAAACTGAGGGAAGTAATTAAAAAGATGGCTTGGGCAGGTAAATTTTTCACCTCATCTATTTTATTCGCACCAAAATACTGTGAGACTATGGAAGAGATGGCACTGCGTGTTTGCCCCAAAACCCAAATAAGCATGGATAAAAAGGTAGTTACAATACCAACAGCGGCCAAAGAAACCGTGGCATTAGTATCCATATTTCCAATAATAGCGGCGTCGGTTAAGGATAATATAGGCTCGGCGATACCAGCGATTAAAGCTGGTATAGCGAGTTTGTTAATTTTTTTAAATGTAATTTCAGACTTCACAACACGAGTTCATAGCAATAAAAAGGATCTTCACTTTGTTTTGGGAAGAAAATAGTTCCTAATCGTTTATAGCCGCGAAGTTCGTAAAACTTTTGGTTTCTTTTGTTTTGCGAAAAGGTATCTAGTCGTATGGAGCTAAATTTATTTTCAATGGCATAGGTTTCAGCGAAAGCCATAAGTTGCTGTGCATACCCTAAACCTTGATAGTTTGGATGCACAGCCAAACGATGAATATACAGGTTATTTTCATTTTTAGTTAGCCAGTTTATAGGCTTGTAGTCTTCGTCCATATAGGTTGAAATCACAATACAAGCCGCAACTTTTTGAGCTATTTCAAGCACATAAAGTTTATTGCGTTTTAGGTCAGTATGAAAAGCCTCAGTATTTGGATACTGTTCATTCCATTGGTAAATACCTTTAGCTATCATGGCTTTAGCACAGGCTTCGGTTATAAC
>CAYMDB010000005.1:0-13753 GCA_964388865.1 uncultured Flavobacteriaceae bacterium | reverse complement strand
ACTTTTATATGCTCAATATCTGGGGCTTTAGCTTTTCTAATCATTATAATGTTTACTTTTGTATCAAAAAAACTTGAAATGAAAACAATTTTAGTTCCTGTTGGGTCGTCAAAAAACGCGAAATCACACCTACAATATGCTGTAGATTTCGCAAAAGCTTTTGGTGCAAAAATATATGTTATTCAGATTTATAATGTGTATACCAAAGCGGGCATTATGATAAAAGTAGATCATATTTTAGAGCGCGAGTCTAAGATTTTTTTAGATAGACATGTGGCTTCAATAGAGACCAAAGGTGTTAAGATTTACACAAAAACATTTAAAGGGAAATTAATAGACACCCTAGAAAAGGTCTGTAATGCTCTAGACGTTGATTTAATTATTTTAGAACCACGAACCAATTCTATAAAAGATGAGGTTTACCTTGGAAAAACTTCGGGTAAAATTATTAAGCAAACACAAATACCAGCGTTAATTGTGCCCGAAGGCTATGTTTACAAACCAATTGTAAAAATTTTAATAGCCTTAAAATCGGCTATAGTTAATAAAGAAGGTGTGTTAAACCCTTTGTTGACTATAAAAAATCAATTTAAGTCCGTTGTGAATATACTTTTGGTAAAAACACCTTATCATATTGAGGCTGATTTTGAACTCAATGAAGATTTAAAAAGCATCATTACCAACACAACCATTGCTGAGAGTCCCACAACATTTCATGCCGTTTTAGAACATTACATGTCTAATACACCAGACTTGCTCTGCGTTGTACGACGAAAAAGAGGGTTTTTTGCCAAACTTTGGGAAGACAACACCATTTTGAAAAAGGATTTTTACGTTTCTAAATTCCCTGTTTTGGTTCTAAGTGGTTTAAAGTAAATAGTGCTTTACTATTTCGAAGTGCAAGCTAAGTAATACGACTTTTATTTTAACATTATCTGATTAGGGTTTATATCATTTATAATGTTAAATTTGCCAGATATTAATGGGGATGTAGCTCAGTTGGCTAGAGCGCTTGACTGGCAGTCAAGAGGTCGTCGGTTCGAGCCCGATCTTCTCCACAGGTAAGCGTGTTTCGGCACGCTTTTTTTGTATCGCAACATTATGATTTTAAGAAGCTAATACTAGCACTGATTACTTTATTTAATTCACTCGAAACGCTATTATCATCCCAAGGATGATGTGTGTTAAACACGTGATCTGCATTTTCAATAATTTCTTGAATACTGTTATTATGCCATTTATGGATATTAAAGGCTTCTTTAATATTCACAGAAGTATCCATATCACCATGAATAATTAAGGTAGGTTGTTTTAGTTGTTCTGTGGCAGATTTAATATTTAGACGTTTTTCATTGTTCAGAAAGTTTTCGTAAAATTGATAAAAATGAGGCATCTGTTGTTTTGTTCTACCATTTTGTACATACTTAACGCCGGTTGCTTTCCATGATATAATTTCGTCTTCTGAGCCAAATCTGCTTCCAAAATCACTAACGCTTGCCAGCGTAATAAGCTTTGAAATTCTCTTATCTTCTGACGCTTTGAGTATGGCAATGCCACCGCCGCGACTATGACCAATTAAATTAATTTTATCAGTAGCAACAAAAGAATTGGTTTTAAATTCACTTTGAATCCAATCTAAAACATCTCCTAAATCGTTGAGTTCTGTGGTGTAATTGTTATTCCCGAAAGCTTCTAAATCTGGGAAATCAATGGGATTGGCAACAGTACCACCATTATGTGAAAAGTTGAATTTTATAAAACAAAAACCAGCCATAGAAATTGCCTTTGCCATCAAATCCCAGGCGCCCCAATCTTTAAAACCCTTGTAGCCGTGACAAAAAATAACTACGGGCTGTTTCGATTTATCCTCAGTGTAATAGCAGTCTATCAAAATAGGTTTTTGATTGGCTCTTTGTAAAATGATGTTTTTTTCAATATGCATTAGTTCAATTCTTTTTCGATAAAATCAATGTCAGCGTTACAAATTTCTAAAATGAGTTTTTTCAGTTCCACTTCAAAATTATCTAAGGTATCTTTAGTAATCAACGGTTCTTTTGTTCTACTAAAAGGCGATTCTTTTTTTCCAAATTTTAGAAAGCCAGCTCTAAGGTTTTTAAAGGAAATAATACCAGCTTCAATAGGTAGTTGAATGCGGTTTTTTTTGTGCATCATATAGGCGTAACAGAGGATCTGAAAGGATTTGCTATACTTGTCATAATCAGTTGTTAGATCTTCCCAGTCGGCAATCTCAACTTTGTTTTGTTCTACTCTACCAGATTTGTAATCCACAACTCGCGTGCTGCCATTAAATTGGTCAATACGATCTACCTTACCTTTTAATTTTACAGGAAAGTCTAAGCCATCAATTGTAAGGTCTATAGTTTCATCAGCTTCAACAGCAACTATTTTTATGGTATCTCCGTTTTTTAAACTTTCCATCTCTAAATTGATAAAATTTAGGATGTAGCGTTGGGCAATTTCAAAAATAATAAGGTTTTTACCTTTTGAAAAATCACCGTCGTTATAAAGGGCTTTAAAATGTTTTGTAACTGTGCTTTTGATTTGTGTCTTACAATCTTCAAGATGTTTAATGGATAAAAATTCACCTTCAAGTGGCTTGTAGAAGTCTTCTAAAGTATTGTGAATTACAGAACCTAAAGTGTTTGCGGCTATGTTTTCTTCAACATCTTCAAACGCTTTGATTTCTAAAACTTTTTCAAAATAAAAATCTATAGGATTTCTAATATAGTTTGATAAAGATGAAGGTGAAAACCCCTTGGCGCAGAGTTTCTTTAATTTATCTAATACTAATGGAGTTTTAGAAATTAGTCTTAATTGCTGTTCGTTATGAGGAACTTCAGGTGAAATGATCTTGTGTGTTAGGTTGTGAATACCTTCGACTTCTAATTGGGTGATAAATCTACTTCGTTCTCCTCCTTTTAGAGCATCCATTTCTGTATTATAAATGATGTATACGTTTTTAGCGCGCTGCAGCAACCTGTAAAAGTGATAGGTGTAAACGGCATCTTTTTCTTTGAAGGTAGGCAAGCTGTTTTCAATTTTTACATCAAAGGGAATAAACGAATTATTGGTTTTTCCTGAAGGAAGAATACCTTCATTTACCGAACTTATAATGACGGTTTCAAAATCTAGAACACGAGATTCTAGCATTCCCATGATTTGAAGTCCTTCTAATGGCTCTCCTTTAAAGTCTAAAGTTTCAGAGCTTAACAATTCGTTATAAACGGATTGCAAGGCTGAAATAGAGTTAAGGTATTGAAAGGTTTGGTTTAATTCTGAAAGCTGATTAAATAATACGTTGAAGCGGTAGAGGTATTCTAGTTCTAAGCTGCTATTTTTTTTACGCTTATCATAATTAGCTTTCATGCTAAAAATGAGATTAGTGCAGTTGTTAAGGCCTTTGGTTGGATTGTCATCCCAGGATTGAAAGATTAGGTTTATGATATGGTGATGCGAATCGATATGGTCTTTTAAATCGTCTGCATTAAGATATACAACATTATTTTTTTGAATATAATTAATGAGTAGTGTTGCAGCATTATGGTCTTTAGTTTTAAAAACTGAATAGATTGATGGATGGGATAAAATGGCAATGACATCTTTATAATAAAAGCTTGAAGGCTTGTTTTTATGAATGGAAAACAAATGTTCAAAAAACGAAGCCAAAGGTACTAAGTGTAAAGACAAGCCCATAGTAACATTGAGCTTTGTGATAGTTTTTGGAATGGAGTTCAGTACCGGTATCAACAATTGCTCTTCACCGAGAATCACAGCGACTTGAGATAGTTTTTGGTTGCTTTTACTTAGGTTATCTAAAATATGACCGATATATTTAGCTTGACCCACGAGTTTTGGGATACCAATAACTTCGATGTGTTTGGGTGTTTTGTAATAGTTGCCGATCCAGTTAAAGGGATGATTTTTAAAGTAATTCCACTTTAGTTTGTGTGCTCTTGTAAAAAGGCCAGCGTCGTGTACCATATCATTTATAAAGGTGTCATCGATATCCCAATAAATATTGGCAAGTTCATTTTGAAGTAAGCCTTGAATAATTTGAGATTCAGAAGTATTTAAGGCATTAAAGCCCAGAAAAATGTGCTGTTTTTCGCTGTTGTTTTCAATATAAATTTCGAGGTTCTCTACAGCTTCTCTATAGATTAAACCTTGATAGCCCTGTTTATGCTGAAGTAAGTTTTCTGTAAAATCTTGGTAGTAGGCTTTGAGGCGCTTCCAGAATTTCAAATGATTTTTTATCAATTCCGTTTGATTTACTTCCAAAGACCAATGATTAAGTTCCTTAATGGCTTTTAAGTAATCAAATATGTGTTCCTGTGGTATTAGGTAACGATCAATTTCATTAAAGTCTTGTAATAAGATTTGTGCCCATTTAGAGAAGGTGTCAAAAGATTCTAAATCTTCTTTTTGAGTTAGTTTCTCGTAGGATTCGTAAAGCCTAAAGAGTAGTTCAGCGTTTGGGATATTTTGCAAGCCAGATAAGTCTTCTACAAATTCCTCTATGCTGAGAATGTGCGGAACAAAAATAGGTTGCTCAACTAAAGAAGACAGATGATGTTTTAAAAAAACACTAGCGCGCTTACTTGGGAGTATAAAGTTTAAATCTTCAAGGTTTAAATCTTTTGATTTAAGATCTAAGAGTACAGTTTTTATAAAACTTATCATTCTATAAAAATAAAAAACGCTCCGAATTTTGGAGCGTTTTTAAAATATATTTTAGAAGTATATAAATTAGTTTTTCAACTTAACTTCGACACGTCTGTTTTCAGCTCTACCAGCTCTTGTATTGTTTGTAGCGATAGGATTGTCTTCACCAAATCCTTTAGCTGTTAATCTATCAGCATTGATTCCGTTAGAAATTAAATAATCTCTTACAGCGTTTGCTCTTCTCTCAGATAACGACTGGTTTGTTGACTTCGAACCTACACTGTCGGTATAACCTTCGATTGAAAAGTTAGCTCGTGGATATTCTTTGAATATAACTACCATTGCTTGCAATACTTCGTCTGCTGACTTTTGGAAACTAGCTTTGCCTGTTTCGAATAGGATACTTCTTGCGTAAGTGTTTAGAGCTTTAACTACCTCTTCTGTAGGCTTAACCTCTGGGCATCCATTATTTGCAACTGTACCAACTTCGTTTGGACACTTATCATCTTTATCTAATATGCCGTCACCGTCAGTATCTGGCCAAGGGCAACCGTTATTAGCTACCGGACCTGCTACATTTGGACATTTATCATCGCCATCAGCAACACCGTCACCATCAGCATCAGGACATCCCATTAAAGTTTTTAATCCAGGAACGTCTGGACATTTATCGTCTTTATCCACTACGCCATCACCATCAGAGTCTGGGCAACCGTTAAATTCTGGTAAACCAGGAGTGTTTGGACAATCATCTTTTGAATCTTGGATACCGTCACCATCTGAATCTGGACAACCATTAAAGATTTCTAAACCAGCTTCTTCAGGACAAGCATCATTTTGATCGTAAATACCATCACCGTCAGTATCAGTACCACCAAATTTAAAAATTATACCTGCAGTATGTTGAAAATGCTTAGGTAAGTAATCTTCAAACGCATGTTTGTAGGTAGAATTAAAATCTATACCTAATTTTTCACTTACCCAGAATGTGATACCTAAAGAACCATTTAATGTTCCTGCACCAATATCATCTAACCAAGTGTAACCACCACCTACGCCTAAATAAGGCTCTAAGGTATTCGATTTAAGAACTTCCATGAAACTGTATGAAACACTACCATCGATGCCGTAATAGGTTAAGTCATCTACTGAGCTATCACCAAATTTATCTATTTTATTTAAAGATCCTGTTGCTGTAAACGTAAAACCGTCACTTAGGTATCTTGATACGGATAATGTAGCTAGTGAAGGCATAATGTTCCAATGGTCTGTAACGTTGAAGTATTCATCAAAATAATCCCCTTGAGGAGCATTTTCACCTACAGGGTAAGCGTCAACGGCATTAGTACCAATTGTAACCGCCCAGGGATTGTTCTTGTCTTGAGCATTTGTAGTGCTAAAACTCAAAAGGAGCAATGCAACAAAAAATAATCTGCTAAGATTTTTCATATTAATAAAGATTTTAATTTTAAGTGTTAATAGTTGACAAAAGTAAGTTGTTAAATAGTCTTAACAAAGACAAATATAAAAAAATATTGTTACATGTCACTAAAATAAGGCGTTTGTACCCAATTTAAATCACACCTAGTCGCTTTCCAACCTTTTTAAAGGCCGAAATAGCCTTGTCTAATTGATTTTTATCATGAGCTGCGGATAGTTGAACTCGTATTCTGGCTTTGTCTTTTGGTACCACGGGATAAAAGAAACCAATAACGTAAATCCCCTCTTCTAAGAGCATATTTGCCATGGTTTGCGATAGTTTAGCATCATATAGCATTACGGGAACTATAGCCGAGTCTCCATCAATGATATCAAAACCAGCTGCTTTCATCTCTTTTTTAAAATATTTTGTGTTCCAATCTACTTTGTCTCTTAAAGTTGTGTCGTTTTTTAACATATCAAAAACCTTTATCGAGGCCCCGACAATTGCTGGGGCTAAAGAATTAGAAAATAAATATGGTCTTGAGCGTTGACGCAGCAGTTCAATAATTTCTTTTTTAGCAGTTGTATAGCCTCCCATGGCTCCACCCATGGCCTTACCAAGCGTTCCTGTAATAATATCAATTCTGCCAAGAACCCCCTTTTCTTCCAAGGTACCTATTCCAGTTTCACCTATAGAACCAGCGGCGTGGCATTCATCTATCATTACCATAGCATCATATTGGTCTGCTAAATCACAAATTTTATCTAGTGGTGCTACCAAACCGTCCATAGAAAATACGCCGTCGGTTACTATAATTTTAAAACGCGCTCCGTTCTCGTTAGCGGCAATTAACTGTTTTTCTAAATCTGCCATGTCGTTGTTTTGGTAGCGATACCTTGCGGCTTTGCACAATCTAACTCCATCAATAATGGAGGCGTGATTTAAAGAATCTGATATAATGGCGTCGTCTTTAGATAATAAGGGTTCAAAAACTCCACCATTGGCATCAAAAGCTGCAGCGTAAAGGATGGTGTCTTCAGTTCCGTAGAAATCGGCAATTTTTTGTTCTAGCTCTTTATGAATGTCTTGTGTACCGCATATAAAACGCACTGAGGACATCCCAAAACCATGGGAGTCTAGCGTGTCTTTTGCAGCTTGAACAACCTCAGGATGTGCTGACAAACCAAGATAGTTATTTGAGCAAAAGTTTAAAACTTTCTGTCCTGAATCTAGAGTTATTTCTGCACCTTGAGGTGAGGTAATTATACGTTCTTTTTTAAAAAGTCCGTCATTTTTAATGGATTCTATTTCGTGTTGTAAGTGTGTTTTTATAGCTCCGTACATTGTTTTTAGTTTAAGTATTATGCAAAGATACTATGTATAAGTTAGACTTCAATAACATCTACCGAGTCATTTATATACACCAGTATTTTGCGAGCTACAGTTAATTTCATAAGATTTAAAACAGCTTCGTATTGATGAAGTTGCGCCTTATGGAAAGGTTTCTTTTCCCCTGTTTTATAATCGATAATAACCACTTCGTTTAAAGAATTAATGTTGAGACGATCTGGCCGCATCAATTCACCTGATTTGGTGATTATATCACTTTCGTTATAAATTTTGTCGTCGTTGTTATAGTAGGTACTTAATTGGGGATGCTCCAAAACAGCGGAAACCAATTTTTTTAAGTCCTTGGCATGCGATTTTGTAATATCTCCAGACATTGAAAAATCATCAAATGCAAATTCAATATCTGCAATGGTCTTAATTTTAGACAGCACCAAATGCACCAAATTACCACGTTCAATCGCTTTTTCTTGTTTGGTATCCCAAAGTAAACCTGCTTTAGTAATGATATTCAGATTGTGCGCTTCTTTTGAAACTGATATAAATTGAAGCGGCTCTGTAGCTTCGCCAATCTCTTTTGACTTATCAGGGGTTTTAAGCTCCCCAAAATGATACGTTAATTTGTCGTCTTGCCATTGTCCTTGTTGTTGTAAAAAAGAAATTAACATTCCAGCGTAAGTACTTTCATTTAAAACACCTTTTGCATTAAAATCTTTTTTTGAGATAACATAAAGTTGCTCTACAGCGCGGGTTAAAACCACGTAAAGCAAATTAATATTGTCAAGTTCTAATTCCGATTGATGCTGTTGGTATAGTGTAGTTCCGAGGTCTCCAAAATGCTCAACGTCCTTGTTGTAATTGAGAAGTAAGGTCTCAAATCCGTTATAAGCTTCAGCGTTTACAGGAAACCAAATTTTTGGTTCTATTTCGTTATAAATATTTAGATCGGCATAGGGAAAGATGACCGCGGGAAACTCCAAACCTTTAGATTTATGAATAGTCATTATGTTCACCGCCGTCTTATGCTCTGGTGAAACTATACTGAGTTTATCTTGTTTGTTTTCAAAATAAACGATAAAAGCGGCTAAATCGGCATTTTGTTTTTGAGCAAATTCTAACACAACATCCATATAATATTGAAGATAGGCATCAGAGGAAGTGTTGAGTTTAAAAGTTCTTACTGTTTGCTCAACAAGTTCGTAAAGTGGTAATTGAAGAAGTTCTCCTTTATTTATTTCAATATCTAAGGGTTTTAAACCTTGGAGCATATCCTCTAATTCAGGCTTTAAATAGGTTTGAAAAAATAAATGTTTGTCTTGGATGTCTCGTTGTTCCGCTAAAAACCATAAAACTTCAACTTTAAGACTGTCGTTATTAGGTTGGATAAGCAATTTTAAAAAGGCCGAAATAAATTGAATGGTCTCTGAACTTTTTAAGAGTAAGGTTTCTGAGGATGTAATTTTTATATCATTTTCACTGAGGTATTTTGCGATGCTGACACCCTCTTTTCTTTTTCGAACTAACACACAAATATCACTTAACTCAAATCCATTGACCAAACATTGATTTATAGTTTCAAAAACTCTTGAAGCATATAATTCGGATGCATCATCGTCTTTCTGAATATCCAAAAAACTTAGGTTTACATAACCTTCATTTGTTGAATTAGTATGTTGTTTAGCGTTTTTGTAGAGCTCTGCATAAGCTTCATTATCAAAGTAATGGGAACTTAGATAGTCAAAAAACAAATTGTTAAAGTTTACAATGGTTTTGGCACTTCTGTAGTTAGTTTCTAAGGGCAAAACCTCTGCTTCTATTTGAAATGGATTTGAAGTTTGATTGTAAAGTTCTATAAATTGCTCAGCTTCGCCACCACGCCATCGATAAATTGCTTGTTTGGCATCGCCAACTAACATTGTAGAACCGATTGTGGCGGAAAGGGAATTGTCTAGTAATGGGACTAAATTCTCCCATTGCATTCTAGAGGTATCTTGAAATTCGTCTATAAAGTAATGCTTAAATTTTTCACCTAAACGCTCGTAAATAAATGGGGTAGGCTGATCTTTTATTTCTTTACTAATTATTTTGTTAAACTCTGAGATGAGCATTTTGTTTTGCGCACTAGTGATCGCTCTTAATTCGTTTTTAATGGCATTTAAAACCGAAAGTGGCGTAATATTTTTATAAAATCCTTGGTTCAGCTTTAAGTCATAAATTAAAGCTTTTGTTTTTGTAAATGCTTCAGATAAATTGGGTTGAATAGCCTCAATAGAGGCAGCAACCTCGGCATTTACTTTGGTAGGATACAGTTTGCGCCCCTCAATTAAATCAATTTGCCAGACAGAATCAAAGGAGATGTTAAACTCTTTAAGGCTTAATTTAGTAAAATGTTTTGGTAGCGACTCTCTGCTAAAATCTTTAGAGTCAATACCCTTTTCGGCTATTAGTTTCAAACTAGCTTTTGCAATTTCTGAAATAGTATTCTCTAATAATTTAATATTTTTATTGAGATGTACTTTAAGTACTTTAAAATCCTCTAGTGTTTTGTCCTTGAGCGTAAAAAGCGCATCAACATCATTTTCATTGGTAAGTAATTTTGAAATTTTATTAAAATCAAAACTAATATCCCAACTTTTGTCATCATCTGCTTTTTCTAAGGCAAAATCAATAAGAATTCTAGTGAGATATTTATCAGTTCCAGCTTTTGCAATGAGGCTGTCAACGGCTTCATTTAGCAATCGTTCTTGATCTAATTCTACTTCAAAATTTACAGGTAGATTTAGATCGTAAGCAAAGGTTCTTATAACGCGATGCGTAAAGCCATCAATTGTTGAAATATCAAAAGCACCATAATTGTGAATTATGTGCTTTAGAAGGTGTTTTGACTTATTGTGAAGATGCTCCGGTGAAATTGATAATTCGTCACAAATAGCTTTAAACATGGTGTGTGGTTTCGCCAGTATTTCTTCCGAAGAAAATAATTTTAGCATCTCCACAATACGCTCTTTCATCTCCCCAACTGCTTTATTAGTAAAGGTCAAAGCCAATATAGATTTAAATTGGTCTGGACTCTTTGAAGCTACCAGAAGTTTAAGGTACGACTTGGCTAACGTGAATGTTTTTCCGCTCCCTGCCGAGGCATTATATATTTTATAGTTTGAATTTAGCAAAAGAATAATTTTATACCAAAATAGGGAATCTTAATAGTTTATTAAGAGAAATTAAGACCTAATATCGTAACTTTGAAATATTAATAATAATTAACCAATAAACAAAAAAAATTATGGCTTTCGAATTACCGAAATTAAAATATGCTTACGATGCTTTAGAACCTCATATTGATGCTCGCACCATGGAAATTCATCATACCAAACATCATCAAGGTTATACAAGTAAATTAAACTCAGCTATTGAAGGTTCAGACCTTAGCGGAAAAACCATTGAAAATATTCTGATTAATTTAGATATGGATAATAAAGCTGTTAGAAATAATGGTGGTGGATTTTACAATCACTCATTATTTTGGGAGGTTATGAATCCAGAAGCAAAGGGACGTTTGTCTGGAGATTTAAAAGATGCCATAGAAGCCGAATTTAAATCTTATGATGCGTTTAAAGATGCTTTTTCTCAGGCGGCTGCAACACAGTTTGGCTCTGGTTGGGCATGGTTATGTGTGCACAAAGGTGGAAAAGTTGAAGTCTGTTCCACTCCAAATCAAGACAATCCATTAATGCCAGGTGTTGGTTGTGGTGGAACTCCAATTTTAGGATTAGATGTTTGGGAGCACGCTTATTACTTAAATTATCAAAACAGAAGACCAGATTATATTGAAGCTTTCTTTAACGTTATCAATTGGAATGAAGTTGAAAGACGCTACGCTAAAGCAAAATAAATTGTTACAATATAAATTAGAAGAAAGCCAAGTCCTTGTGACTTGGTTTTTTTTGAAAAATTTTGACGAGAAATGGAAGTTAAAAAAAGAGACACTACTTTTTGAGTACTGAAAATGAAAAAGGATGAACGATGTTCATCCTTTTTGCCCCAAATCTACCATAAACTTAACCTACTTATGTTATGGTTTACCAAATATAAGCCGACATTGATTGAACGTTAAATTTTTTGGACAAACGACCTATATATTAGTCTAAACGTGTAAAACGCTGTATTTACTACCTAATTAAGTCAAAAAAGGTGGCGTTGTTGCTTAGGATTACCTAAAGTTTTACTTTAATTATTTCCATAAAAAAAGGTGAACAGTGTTCACCTTTTTTTGCCCCAAATCTACCATGAACTTAACCTACTTATGTTATGGTGAATCTAAAGTAAATGTTATTTGTTAAATAAGTGCAAATATTGGATTAAATGCATTTTTATCCGACAAAACACTTTTTTTTCGGATAAAAAGCTTTTTTTCTTTGCTTTTAATAGGCACGCTTGTTGTTTCCTTCGTAGAAATTTATAAATGCGCGGTTGACCACTCTATTGCCTCCAGGTGTAGGATAATTTCCTGTGAAATACCAATCGCCTAAATTTTTCGGACAGGCTTTATGAAGATTTTCAACAGGTTGAAAAATGATTTGAACTTCGGCCTTAACATCCTCGTCACTTAGTAATTCTGAAATCTTATCAGAAATCTGCTCATCTGTAAAATTATCATAAATACCCTTTACGTAGTTAATGACTTTTTTGTCATTAAAGTCAACCTGCGTGAGACACTTATTGTAGACCTCTTCAACGATATGGTATTGATTGGTATCCTTTAATAATTCTAAGGCAGCTCTAAAAGCTACCAAACTACCAAGATTTGCCATATCAATGCCATAACAGTCAGGATATCTAATTTGTGGTGCCGATGAAGCCACAATAATTTTCTTTGGATGAAGCCTATCCATCATTTTAATGATGCTCTTCTTTAGCGTAGTACCTCTAACAATACTGTCATCGATAATAACCAAATTATCTGAAGGTTTTATGACGCCATAGGTGACGTCATAAACATGGGCAACCAAATCATCCCTACTACTGTCTTCAGTAATAAAGGTGCGAAGCTTAACGTCTTTTATGGCTATTTTTTCTATTCTAGGACGTTCAGAAAGAATTTGGGTAACGCGTTCTGCTGAGAGTTGTCCGTTTCCATCTAAAATAGATTGCGTTTTTCTTTGGTTTAAATGTTTTTCAACGGTGTCAATCATTCCGTAAAACGAGGTTTCCGCGGTATTTGGAATAAATGAAAACACAGTGTTTTTAGTGTCACCGTCAATAGCCTCGAGCACTTTCGGCATTAAAAGCCGACCTAATTCTTTTCGTTCTTTATAAATTTCAGCATCACTACCACGAGAAAAATAAATGCGTTCAAAGGAACAGGCTTTTCGCTCTAGAGGCTCAAGTATTTTTTTAATGACTGTTGTACCAGATTTTTTGGTAATGATGGCATATCCGGGATCGAGTTCCTTGACAGCTTCAAAAGGAACATTAAAAACGGTTTGGATAACCGGACGCTCAGAGGCCACAACAACAACTTCATCATCTTTGTAGTAGTAAGCTGGTCTAATACCAGAGGGATCCCGTAACACAAACGAATCGCCATGGCCTAATAAGCCCGCCATTGCATAACCACCATCCCAATTTTTTGCAGCTTTTCTTAATATTTTACTTATTTTCAAACGTTCGGCAATAAGTGGTGAACATTCGTTTTTATTATAACCTTCCTTTTTTAAGTCTTTATAGATTTTAGCAACAGCATCATCTAAAAAATGACCAATTTTTTCCATTACGGTAATTGTATCTGCTTTTTCCTTTGGATGCTGACCGATGTCAACTAAGTTGTCAAACAATTCATTAACGTTCGTCATATTAAAATTACCCGCTACAATGAGGTTTCTATGCATCCAGTTATTTTGTCTTAAGAATGGATGTACACTTTCAACACTGTTTTTGCCAAAGGTACCATACCGTACATGACCTAGGAGCAATTCTCCTATATATGGAATTTTCTTTTTTTGTAAGGCAACATCGTCTTGATATTCTGGATTGTTGGTTAATTCTTCATTAATACGCTGATTGATTTGAGCAAATATATCTTGTATCGGTTGCTGAGCAATGGAACGGACACGGCTAATATAACGCTCACCAGGTTCTGTGTTTAATTTAATACTTGCAAAACCAGCTCCATCCTGTCCACGGTTGTGCTGTTTTTCCATCATTAAATACATTTTGTTGACACCATAAAAGGCACTACCGTACTTCTCTTTATAGTATTCTAAAGGTTTTAAAAGTCTAATGAGGGCTATACCGCACTCA